>CAIXQV010000838.1 GCA_903921605.1 uncultured Planctomycetaceae bacterium
AGAACCCACAATTTGCCGTTGTACCATCGTGGTGAATGGGGCATCGCGAATCCGCGAGCAATCGTTTCACCGGAATCCACATGCATGACAACCCCGCTGGTCGCCTTGGTCGGACGCCAGCCTGCCGCCGAATCCGATTCTGCCATCGCTGTCACAAAACCCGGACGGCCATCGACCAACGCCAGGCCATTCAGATGACAACGGTCCTGATCTATTAACTGGCTGATGAATCGAGGTTTCCAACGGGGAATAAAACTGTACTGTTCATGCAGAGTCGACAGGCAGGAGAACAGAGTATTCACGACCCACAGGCCTTCCGTTCCCCACGCCAGGTCATGCCCATGGATACTGCCGGTCCACGTCGAAGTCCGCGGAACATAGCACACGTCCCACGTGTCTGCTGGATCCACCGACCTGGCGACATCACGATTGCCCGCGAGAAAATTCATTTGTTTGCGAGTGCCGATGGCAAGCCGATCGCCATCAACGGCCAGCCCCATCGGCTGATCGTAGTTTGAGAACGAAATCCTCAGCGCACCGTTGTGAACACCCAGCACCAGCAGTTTCCCCGCCTGATACGTGGTCACCATCAGTGAACATTTCAGGTGACTCAGAATATCGGCCAGGATTGGCGTAAACTCGTAACGCACCTCGACGACGCGTTCTGTTTTTGGCTCGCCATCTTCCGGGGGACTCATGAGTTCTTCCGATGAATTTCTGGATGGTCGCTGTGAGACCACGGGCGGTTCAGTTTGTTTCGCATTTGACATGCAAGTGACGCATGCACATTGTGAGTCGTTCTTCCGAAAACGCAAACACTCCCGTGGACTGCGGCAGCCTGCATTCGCTTTGGTGCAGCCTGCCTGCAGCCGAACCTCGGGTCTGAAGCCCCGCTGGAAACGGTTATCCGCAGCAGATTGTGAAGTAGAAAGCGGCGCGGGCTGCAGTAGTTCTGAGGGGCATGATCCAAAGTCCGCCCTGACTGCATGTGCTGGTGCCATGAAATCCCGAACCACTTGCAATGCGGCAGGCGCCCCGATAACTTTTCGCGGTCTTTGCTTCAGCAGTGGTTGATGCCATTGCAAATTCCACCGGCTGCGGCCTTTCTTTGGGCCCGGCGTTCCTTTGTTTTGCAGTTCAGGAAGTCTCCATGAAGGGAAATATTCGGCACTCTGTTGTTTTCTGGTGCTTTAACATCGCAGGAGACATGTGGGATATCGACAAGACCTGTGAAATCGCCAAAAGTCTGGGTTGTGAATCCGTTGAAATCTGCGGGCCTGCAGAATTTCCAACGATCAAAAAACACGGTCTGACCTGTGCTCTGGCTGCCAACGGGATGCCCGGCGCTCCGTTTATGAAGGGCCTGAATAATCTGGCTTATCATGCTCAGGTGATTGACGCTACCACGAAAATGATCGACGAATGTGCTAAGTATGGCATGCCGAGCGTTATTGCCTTCACGGGCTACAAGTGGCGGGATGCGGAAGATCCAAACAGCGGTGAGATTTCGCTCGAAGAAGGTGCGGATAATTGCGTCGCTGGTCTCAAGAAGCTGGCCGTTCATGCAGAGAAAATGGGCGTCACGATCTGCCTTGAACACCTGAATACTCGGGATGGGTCTCACCCGATGAAGGGTCATCCGGGGTATCAGGGCGACGATATTGATTATGTGGCCAATATCGTTCGTCGAGTCGGCTCTCCACGCGTCAAACTTCTGTTTGATATCTACCATGTGCAGTTGATGAACGGCGACGTGATCCGCCGACTGGAAGAGAATATCGACGTGATCGGCCATGTTCACACCGCGGGCAATCCCGGCCGATGTGAACTGGATGAGAATCAGGAAATCTACTTCCCGCCGATTCTGCGAAAGCTGGTTGAACTGGGATACAAAGGTTTTGTCGGACACGAATTCATACCGACGCGTGATCCTCTGGAAGGCCTGAAGCAGGCAGTTCAGGTGTGTGACGTCTAAGTTTTAATCTCGCGAAGTCTGCACAAGCCATGCTCGTGATTTTTTCAGAGCATGGCTTGTGGCATTTTCGGGGAGACCGCTAACAATCAATTCATTCCATTTCCGTTTTCAGCAAGCCAATCTTCTCAGACATGTACGACATTATCGGTGACATTCACGGCCATGCTGATGAGCTGGTGGAACTGCTGCACAAACTGGGGTACTCGGAGGAGTCCGGTAAATTTCGCCATGCCGACCGCAAAGTGCTCTTCTGCGGCGACTTTATTGATCGAGGTCCGCGGATTCGCGACACCATTAGTATCGTGCGAGCCATGTGTGAAACCGGCGCGGCTTCTGCCGTCATGGGCAATCATGAACTCAATGCATTGGCGTTTCACACGCCGCATCCCACAAAGCCCGAAGAGTTCCTGCGACGGCATACGGAACACAATCTCAAACAGCATTCCGCGACTCTGAAACAATTGGATGCGGCGGACCTCGAAGCTGCGTTGAACTGGTTTCGGACGCTGCCTGTTTCTCTGGATCTGGGCACCTTGCGAGTCGTCCATGCGTGCTGGGATGATCGAGATCTGCGGACACTCGCTGACGCGTCGGCTCAGTATGGCCATATGTCGGCGGAGTTCCTGTTTCATGCGACTCAGTCCGGGAATCCAGTGCTGCGTGCCGTTGAGCGATCCATGAAAGGCCCGGAGATGAAGCTTCCGGAAGGAAGTTTTCTGGTCGACCGCGAGGGGGCTCGGAGGGAAAGGACCCGAATTCGCTGGTACGATCCTCCGGAGAAGCATACGCTCGCGTCCTATTCGTGGCCGGCCATGGAGGATCCGACGCTGGCTTCAATGCCAGTTCCGCCGTCAGTGCGTCCGGCTGTGTATGCTCCGACCAATCCGCCAGTCTTCATTGGGCATTACTGGCTGTTTGCAGACTCGCCGGCACCGCTCGCCGTCAACGTGGCCTGTCTGGACTACAGCGTCGCCAAATATGGAATGTTGACGGCCTATCGACATCAGGGCGAAAAAATTCTACGTCCCGATCGTTTCGTGACTGTGCCTTCCCGCACTCGCAGTTGATTCACGGGGAATCCCCGGCGAAACCGGGAGTACTCATCGAAATGCCAATCATTGGCCGGGCCAGGGTGGATGATTCAACTCAATTGCTGCACAATACGGTGCAGACGTCGAATCCGGGGGTGCGTCGTAGTTCGGCGACCAGATGGACTGGCGGATGACATCATTTAACTGAATTGAGTACATCGCAGTGACGACAGGTTCCCATTACACCGTTTTGGCTCGGCGTTTTCGGCCTCAGGCGTTTGACGACGTCGTCGGGCAGGAACATGTTTCACGAGCACTTCGGAATGCCATTCGTGCTGGCCGAGTTGCTCATGCCTACATGTTTACGGGGGCTCGCGGAGTCGGAAAAACGTCGACCGCCCGAATTCTGGCGAAGGCATTGAACTGCCCGAATGTCGTGGATGGTGTTCCGTGTAATCAGTGCGAAATCTGCGACGGGATCTCCGCCGGGAACGATGTCGACGTTCTGGAAATCGACGGTGCATCCAATCGCGGGATCGATGATATTCGATCGCTCCGCGCGAATGTTGGCGTGCGATCGATGAGGACTCAGTTCAAAGTCTACATCATCGACGAAGTTCACATGTTGACCAAAGAAGCCTTCAACGCGCTGTTGAAGACTCTGGAAGAACCGCCGCCGAATGTGAAGTTTGTGTTCTGCACGACAGAACCCAACAAGGTTCCCGACACAATCCTGTCGCGTTGTCAACGGTTTGACTTCTCCAGCATTAACGATCGCTCGATTGGTGATCGATTGCGCGAGATTGCTAAAGCGGAAGGCTTCGAAGTCGCCGAGGATGCTCTGGAGCTGGTTGCTCGACGAGC
>CAIXQV010000839.1 GCA_903921605.1 uncultured Planctomycetaceae bacterium
CCCCCATTGAAACGACTGCGGTCGATACTGCCAGCGGATCACGTGCTTGCCTGCGGGTACGCTCATGCTGCGGCGGATTCCGGACGATTGCGAGGCCTCTGCTTGATTGCCGTCGACGGTGACCTCCCAGCCGGGAAACATCAACTCGACCAAATGTACTTGCGCGGCTTCACGAAGTTCGACCTCAAACTCGACATCGCCGGAGCTGCGACGCAGAAAACGCAACTGACTTAATGCGGCGATTGGTTCAACAGCCACGCGTCCGCCGGCATTCTTCAATCGATACAAGAAGCAATCAGCGGTTCCTCGCCCCCAAACGCGATTGAGAAATGCATCAGGTCCAGAACCGATCAGTTCGCAATCCTCTGCTAGGTTCTGCACCCGCTCTGTGGTCAGCATATGAGTCACACCGAGCGAATTCAGTCGCTGCATTTGTTCAACTGACGGAAAGATAGATTCCGCAGACTTCGGTTGCGTATCGACCGCAAGTTCCTTTGAGAAGTACTCAGCTGGTCCCAAGCCCAGATACTGAGGCACGCTGCTGACACCAAACAAGTTACCGATATTCGGCCCGCCTGACAGAAGCCGCACTGGCGATTCAGCATCTTCGTTCTGCAACGTCTTTGCCAGCCAGCTTTCGTTGAGACCTCTCAAGGGCGGATACTCAACCACCTGAGCATCACAAACGGGGTACTCCGCCGACTTCAACAGATCGGGCAATGTGATCACACCGATCAACGTCGTGAGTATGATCCTGACTGTTGAACTACGTCGACGCAAAAGCCCGTCGAGCCCTAGTCCGGCGATGATCGCAAAGCCCAATGTCGTGATGATCGTGTAACGTCCGGGCCCGATGAAAAACCCAAAACCGGGCAGGTGTCGAAAGATCGGCACGAACCAGCCGAACGCGTACAGAATTCCGGCCACGGCCAAAACTCCCCACGTCTTCCAGTTTGTCGTTCGCACAAACTTTCGCACGGGAGTACTCAACAAAGACATCATCAGCAATAACGGAATCAGCCCCACATACAAATGCGCCTCAACGGGGTTCGTATCTCCGGCGCTGAGCAGAAAAGGGTGCTTGAGACTTTCGCGGGACGCTGCCATTTCCGGCGTATGCCAATACCACCATGACGCGACAAGCTGAGTCAGATACATGGGTGGCATGTGACCATCGGACGGGTTGAACACCGCATGATTTCCATCGCGCTGGCTCAACTGCCTTAGCTCATATGTTGGCACAAGCTGCACGGCAGCGAGAGTAACAGCAACCCCGATTGCAGCAACCACGCCGGCGGCAGCACGCCATCGATTCAGAATCATCGTCGGAACGAATTCCGCTGGAGGCGACTCAGTACCCAATCCAGTTGCCACATAAGCAATGCTATGCCGAGGACGACTAAGCAACGCGTAACCCAGACAAGTCAGCTGAGTAATAAACGCCAGCGTAAAGTGGCCCGCGAGAAGGTGTGTGGCAAGTCCGAGAGAAAGGCAGGCCAGTCGTCGCCGGTTCGGCTTCTGCAGAAATCGCTCGGTCATCCACAGGCAGAACGGAAACCAGACGCCGCCGATGATGCTCCACTCGAGAGAGACTCGGACGGGAAACCAGCCATACACAAAAACCATCGCCGCCAACAACGCAGACGTAGCGCTCAGCTGTTGACTACGACAAAATCGCCAGGCAAAGACAAACGCAGCCGCATAGTGCAGCAGGATGCTGGCATGGTACGCCGAATGGATATCCAGCAGGCGATACAGAACCTGATTGGTCGGATAGAAGACACCAGCCTGACTTTCCGCCAGCACTGGGTATCCCAGCGAAGTCCGGTTATGCCACAACGGGATTTCCCCGCGAGCAAACGCTTCGGCCAGCACTTGCTTCTGAGGAAAAAAGTAGGGGTACGTGTCGCCACCGACGAGTCCGCCCCCCGCAAGAAATCCTCTCCAGACGTACAGCGAAAGTCCGCAGCCGATCACCAAAGCAACCAGCCATTCGCGCCACGACGTTTCGTGGCAATTCGCTGTGGCCGGTCGACTCATGTCACGTCCGCATCAAAGACGCGAACTTTTTCCCAGCTCTCTTTGTGATCCGCAATAAACTTCAAATGATCCGGAGCCGTCTGATAAACATCATGCGACGCGCGAGAATCAAAGACGACATTCAGACACACATGAAAGGCATGGTCGTTGACCGGGCGAGCATACTCTTTGGCCAGCGTACCAGCACCGAAGTAGACAACCCCTGGGTGGTCTTTCAGATATTTATGGCAGGCGTCCAATAATGTCTGAATGGCTGCGTCTGAGGAATCCTTCAGAGTAAAAAACACGACGTGGGACAATCGCTTCTCGGACATGAGTTGTAGTGAATCCTTATTGGGACTTGCCTGATCGGGCAAAAAATGGTCGGGAAGTCTATCCGCCGACGAAGTCTATTCGATCACTGTCGTCGACAGAATTCTGCGAAAAGGACTGAGAATTTCAGGCGAAAATTTGGCCATCCGATACCAAAGACAGACCAACACTCACCGCCACGAACACGTTCTCAGGTAAGGCGAACTGTCGCGAAGAAAATAGCAGTACGCAAGTGTCGGGGCGTTCAGCGACCTGGTCGCCGGAGATATCGCCTGAGTCACAGTGGCTTGCAGGCACGATATCCCCATTTCTTTCAGGCGATCCCTGGTGACGATTCACTGCTCGACAGCTTTGCGAGGTCAAGGGCAGTACTGGCGAACATCAATCGTTCGGGTAATTTGCACAGCATCCGAAAACGGCCGGTTATCTCTTTGAAGTGCTGGTGCGGATTCCGAGGATCTCCCTGCGTAACGCAGAGTCACTTTGTTTGGTTCACATACTCCCGCCCGGCGCGACATGTATTCGGAGATTGGCCGACTCGTCCTGGTCCGAATCCAGAGCCGCGAACATTGATTCCGCCGCACATACAAACTGCAGAGTGCGGTCGGAGAACTCAAAACTCGGTGCGTGGTCAGATCTCGACCGGCCGACGATCGCTCTTTTCCCATGAAGGCTCTCGCAGAGAAAGGTGCACAAATGCCGAACAAGTGTGAGTCAAATGCATTTCTCAAAGCATTCTTCACGTTAATATGGCTTCTTCGTCTTACTGGAGTCAGGATCTTACGAGTAGCCACTGCATGAACCAAGAATCGCACGTGCCGTTGCCGACAGGTCGGATACTGGTGGCCCTGATTGTGGCCGTCGCGTTACTTGCAATCACAGCACACAACCTGAAGACGCAGAACGCTGACATCTCTGAGCCAGCTGCCGCAAACGCTGGGAACACCGGCTATGGTTGTCCGGAAGATGCGCCTTTGCCCGAGCCTTCAACTCGTCCATTACAAGATGCCACGGACGAAATCGGGCTGAAGTTTTCGCATACAGTCGGGCCGCTTGGGACTTATTACGTCCCTGAATCGGTTGGTTCCGGGGCGGCATGGGGCGACTTCAACAATGACGGACGTCTCGATCTGTTCCTTGCCAACGGGGAGCGATCTCCGGGAGCTGTCGGAGACTTTGGGCCGCAGGCATCAACACAATGGGGCGTGTACGCCGGACAGCAGGATGGGACATTGAAAGACGTCTCTGAAGTGGCGGCTCTGAACGGTTTGGGATTTGGAATGGGCTGTGCTGTTGCGGATGTCGACAACGACGGTGATGCAGACGTGTATGTCACCTGTGTGAAGCAGGATCGGCTATTATTGAATGATGGCAATTTCAGGTTTCGGGATGTGGCGGTTGCTGTCGGCATTGAAGAAACGGAGTGGGGGACTGGAGTCAGTTTCTTCGACTACGATCGGGACGGACTTCTGGACATTATCGTGGCAAATTATACTCGTGATGACACCTACGATCACAGTACGAGTTGCGGGTTCCAGAAAGGAATGGTTAGCTACTGTGGGCCACATAAGTTCGCACCGACGGTTGATCGACTCTATCACAATGAGGGTGTGCAGCCTGGGGATGGCCTTGGCGAATCAAAACTGCATTTCAAAGACGTGACAGTTTCTGCAGGGATGTCCGAAGTGACTAGTTATGGGTTTACAGTTGTGACGGCAGATCTGACTGGAGATGAGTGGCCCGATATTCTGATTGCGAATGATAGTCAGCCCAATCGATTATGGGTGAATCAACGCAACGGGACTTTTCTTGAGCAGGCCGCCCATTATGGTGTCGCGCTGAATGCGGCTGGCTATGCCGTCGGAAGCATGGGAATCGCCTTTGGTGACATCGATCGGAACCAATCGCCGGATTTTGTAATCTCGACTTTGTCGACGGAAAGCAATGTTCTGTATCAAAACTCAGGGAAAGGCTTTTTCATCGACAATACACAGTTGTCTGGACTCAATCTTTGGACCAGACCTCATACAGGTTGGGGGGCAGCTCTGATCGATCTCAATCACGATGGCTGGCTGGATTTACCGCTCGTTAATGGATTGGTAATTCCGTGCCACTCTGGTTTTCCGCCACATGGAGAAGATACTTTCCAGCAGCGTCCCGTTAGTGTGCAGGATTCTGCAACATACTGGGAAGACTACGCGGACAGGAATTTGTTGCTGATGTCGACCGGAGGCGTGTTGTTGAAAGACGAGACGGTCGGACAGGGCGGCGATTTTACTCGAGCGGTCGGTTCTGCTCGTTGTCTGCTGTACGGCGACCCGGACGAAGACGGTGACATCGACCTGCTTGTTACAAACTCAGGAGGTCGAGCCAGATATTATCGAAATGAATTCCCGAAACTGGGGCACTGGATTCGGTTGCGACTATTCGACAGTAAACTTAAGCGAGACGCCATTGGTGCCAGTCTGACTATTGAATGTGGAGAAGACCGTTGGTTCGCAAGCGTCACACCCTGCACCAGTTTTCTTGCCAGCAATGATGTACGGGTGCATCTTGGAATTGGTACGCATACGCAGATTGACCGGATTGTCGTGCGATGGCCGGATGGTCCGGTCGAAGAGTGTGTCGAAGAGTTTGTTGGTGGTGCAGTCGACAGGGAAGTGAGAATTGTTCGCGGGCAAGGCGATAGATTGCGAGAAGGTCAATGATTCTCTGGCAGACAGTCTTTTCATCGGGCGATCTCGGATGGATCGCTATAGTGCCAATCCTGTCGATGCTCCTGTTCATCATTGGATTTGTGCTTATATTTTCACCTCGCATTTTTACCGAAGTCGACCCGGCGATCTGGCAATCACTGCCCCTCCACGTAGCGGTGCTTACCGTCGCGTGGGGGCTTTGGGTTTTCTCCATTGCATTCGCTCCGTCGGTTGGGACGGTGCCGGCTTTAGACCCAAATCCAAGGCCGATGCTGTCGTTACAGGAGATGATGGTCATTGAGGATGCGAAAGTGGATGAAACTCACCTGTACGGTCGTGGCGGGGTTTTCGGCAATATGGATTATGTGGCAATGGGCGGCATGATGCCGGTCGTGGGGCCGGAGCGGCCAATGTTTGCGGCTAAGCGTCCGCTCTATCATCTGCCGCTCATCCTCGAGTTTTTTTTTCGTTGGTGCAGTTTTATGATTGTTGTGCTGCCATTAGCACTTCTCTGGTCCCGAAGCCTAACCTCGATTCGGCTCGGGATGATGACTGTCCTTTGGAGCACACTTGTGTACGCTCCGGTTGTGCATGCCGTTTCCGGTGATGGATGGCTGCAGCATCGGGGTGCAATTGATTTCAGCCTGGGACTTGTCCTGCTTTCATCCGGCTTTTCTGCATTATTTGGGGTGCCGAAGCACGTGGAAACCGGGGTGTGTTCCGGCTCGGCGAGGCAATCGGCTACGGGTGGCCTTTTGATGTGGTTCGGGATGTCTTTGCATGTTAGTGCGTACACTTTTCAGGCTGATGGTCGTGCGATGATTGCCCTGGTAAACATGTTGGTTGGCACCGGTTGTGGACTCCTGATCTGGAGTTTTTGCAATTCATTTCTTTGGAATCGGCCGTTCTCAGAACACTCTGCGGCCGGAATTCTCGCAGGACTGGCCACGATTGCCCCCGGGGCAGGATACATGTTTCCGCAGTCCGCGATGATTCTTTGTAGTTCATCAGCCGCATTGTCCAATATTTTGTATTACGCCACCTCGCGGCGGAATCCTCATGATCCGCAACGATTTCTGTTCTTCACCCTTGGCATCAGTAGTATGACAGGATTGATGGGTGCGGGAATGTTTGCGACGACGGGAGTGGGAGGGCTGCGATGGGACGGCCGCGAGATTCTTGGTGCAATACAAGGCAACACAAATCAACTCACCTCACAGGGTTTGGCCATTGCAGCGACTGTGGTCTGGTCGACTTTGGTCACGTGGCTCTTGTTCACGCTCTTTCTTCGGCAGAGAACGAATGTGTGACCCACCCTGTTACGGCGTGTCTTCAACCAGGGGCATGCCCTGGCGAATCAGGTAGCTCTTGTTGCCGATCACGTCTCGAAACTGTTCGACTTTGCCGTCGGGCCAATGAATCTCAATGAGGTCTGCCAATTCGGATGCTCCAAGGCCAAGAGTCAGTCTGCGTTCATTACTGCAATAGTAACCGTCTCCTCCGCGAAGTTCCGTCATGAGCCGCTGGCCAGACATTTCCCAATACACCACTGCGTTTGTTGCGTTGCGACTGCAGGAAACACCAATCAGGCAGAGAACCACTGAGTTGTTAGTCGTCGATGTTTCATTGATGAGAAGTGTCAGTGGTCGATCCTGGTAGGCAATGGCGAGGTCCTGTTGGCCATCACGATTGGCATCGAGCACTGAAACGCCGCGGCCGATGGCTTTCTGCTGCATGAATGGGCCAACCTGCGAAGAAATATCGTTCCACTGAAGTCCATCGACAGTGCGAAACAGCTGCGAAGTCATCTGCCAATCTGCACCTTTTTTTCTTTGGTCGTCAATATGACCGTTTGTCACAAACAGCTCCATCCAGCCGTCGAGATCCAGGTCGACGGCCTGTGTTCCAAAACCGAGGAACGGCAGAGTTGGTTCCCGAAGTCCGGCACTGGCCGTCATGTCCTGAAACAATCCCGGATCCCGCTGCAGAAAAAGAGAGTTGGCTTCCTGATGAAAATTGGTCACATACAGGTCCGGCCGCAAGTCATGGTCGAGATCCGCACATGCGATTCCCATGCCCGCTTGAGCCTGTCCTGTGCTGTTGACAGCAACTCCCATCTGAAATCCCATCTCCTCGAATCGCAGGTTTTGAGCTTCGGTGCGATTGATGAACAGGAAATTCGGAGTCATGTCATTGGAAACAAAAATGTCGGGGCGCAGGTCGGTGTCAAATCGGGCGATGATGACGCCAAGTCCCCTCCCGGAAGATTCATTTCCTCGGATTGCACTGCTGATGTCGCGAAATCTCCCGTCTCCAAGATTCGTATAAACCTCATCGGGCGCTGCCTGGTGTGAAGCAGGATTACAGGTTGCGATCTGCTGATCGTCATCGCGGCAGACTTTTAATCCGTCCACATAATTAGCAACGTAGACGTCCAGATGCCCGTCACCATCAAGGTCTGCCAACCCCACGCTGGCACTCATGGATGAAGTGGCCTCCAGCCCGGAACCGACCGTGGCGTCTTCAAAAGTTCCGTCGCCGCAGTTCAGGAACAGCGTGTTTCGGCCAAAATTTGCCACAACGATATCTGGGAATCCGTCTCCGTTTATATCCCCCACGGCCGCCCCCTGGCTATAACCTAACTCTTGGATGCGTGAGGCTTCCGTGACATTACGAAACTCATTTCCCGTCAGGTTGCGAAATATCTGATCTGACATCGCTGGAAGCCGTGGCCCTTCTCCAAGAGTTCCCCCTTGTGGGCAGTAAAGATCCGGCCAGCCGTCTAAATCAAGATCGACGGTGCTCACGCCGCCTCCCATCGCTTCGATGAGATACTTACGGCCTGTATGACCATTTTCATACTGATAATCGAGACCCATTTCAGCAGCACGATTCGTCAACAAAATACCAGTGTTTTGGCTTCCACTCTCGTTCAGGGGTGTTGTCGTAACTGATGAAGCGTTCAAATGCTCAAACGAGTTCCACTCCGAAACAGGAGCGATCAGCCTGGGTTCTTGATAAGACGCTGATTGCCTGGTACAACGCTCCGAAAGTTTGCTCAGTGATTCGGTTCGTCCGTTCGTCGACATTTCTCCGCTTAACGACACTGCCATTTGAATCCATTCCGCTGCCTCAACGGGACGGTCCAGCTCCAGCAACAAGCTGGCGACCCGGACGACTGGTTCCGGATCATGAATTCTGCGTGCAATTGTGATCCCTACTTTCTCAACCTCGGCATGTAGGTCGTTTAGAATCTCTGAGCGTCGTTTCCAGCGGGATGCCTGTTCCACCTCTCCAAGGGCATTCAGCACCTGGAAATGCAGATACGTTCTGGATCGTTCGAAGGGAGTGCTCAAGGCAAGAAACTCCGATGCAACCCTGGCACGTTCGAAGTCCCGCAGAGCGTAGGCCAGTTGACCAAGTGCATGCCATTCCTCGATGCTGGAGTCGGCAGAAGGAACCAGGGATCCCAGAACTCGCGTCGCCGCGTTAATATCGCCACTGCGCAAAAGGAAGTGACCATAGATAGCAGTAAGTTTGGAATCGCCAGGAATCCTCGCAAGGCCGACGTTCATTTGATTGAAGGCGACATCCTGCTGTGATTCCTCCGCAAGGTAGACGCAAAGAGCCCTGAGGCTGTCGGCATCATTCTGATCTGCCAGAAGAAACGCTTCGAGATATTCCACGGCCTCTGGAAATGGTGTCAGCCTCTCATCGGCTGTGATCCAGAGATCCATTTCGGACAGAGTCAGCAGTCGCGTTCGCCGAATTTGTTGCAATTGTGCACGGACGCCTGCCGGCTTCCGCAATAATGCATTGAGCGTGAGTAATCGGTGTCGTGCGTCATCGAAGGCCGGTTTGACTCTCACGGCTTCCTCAAACGCCGTGATCGCCGCTTGGCAACGTTTCTGCTCCAGCAGAATGTTCCCAGCGAGCAGGCGAGCCTCTGCAATGATTTCTGGAGGCCCCTGCCGAACTCGCTGCAGGAAAACGAGGGACTCCGATTTCGATCCCGAGTACTTTGCTCGCTCCAGAAGTGCTTTGGAATGGTCTGGGTGATGGGCCAGAATCTCATCGAGTCTTACAATAGTCGGGCCCAGATCCTGCAAATTCACCTCACGAATTGTTTCCCGCCATAGCCGGTCAGGGTCCGAGCGAAAACTACGCCCGAATATCAACAGTGCTAAAAGGAACAAAAGTGAACCAATAAGGGCTGTTTTCTTTTTTGTCATATCCCACTAAACGCCCAGATTGTTTCGCCGATCAGCACAAGTCCGGGAGCTCGGTACGTTGCCAATCGTGAAGTTTGTCAGAAAAAAAAGTTCAAAATCTTTAAAATGGAACAAATTATCGACATTGAAACCGACGGGTGAATCGATATACTCGCCACCTGGTCGTTTGTTTCCTTCGTTCATGTTTTTTGTATTTTAAATAGGATATTATGCATGAGAATTAAGCAAAAGAAACGGTTCGGTTTCACCCTGATCGAGCTGTTGGTCGTGATTGCGATTATCGCAATTCTGATTGCTCTGTTGCTGCCTGCCGTCCAGCAGGCTCGTGAGGCTGCACGCCGAACGCAGTGCAAAAACAACTTGAAGCAAATGGGGCTTGCGTTTCACAACTACCACGATACCTACAAGATGTTCCCACAGGCTGATTATTGGGGATTCAGGGGAGCGGGTGGTTTGATCGGCAATGCCGATAACCGTCGTAATTTTACTTGGGTCACGATGCTTCTGCCTTACATTGAACAGGCCAATGTCTACAGCCAGATTAATTTTTCTGCCCCCGCGTGGAATCAGCAGGTGGGTGGGAAAAACCTTCAGTCGCTTCGATTGAATGCGTTTGAATGCCCGTCAGATCCAGCTTTCGGTGGGGGTGACAACCGCCATAATCTCGGGTGGTCTTCTTATGGAGTATCCGAAGGGTATGACTGGTGGCGGCGTGCCGGAAACCCGCTTTCTGGTGTGTTCAACCTCGAGACCCATGTTCGAATGGGTGCGATCAACGACGGTACCTCCAATACCTTGATGGTTGTGGAAACATGTACGCCATCGTTCGAGCCGCTACCGGGCGTACCCGGACATCATAAGGTTGGTGGAGGCAAGCCACGTGGGGGTGGGTCTGGTAACGCAGTATTCCGCAGCTTGTTGGTTTCTACAGGTGCCGAGACGAGTGTCATGGCTAATGCAAGCGAAAATGGAGCATACGGTGCTCAGCAGCCAGATGGCACCGGGGCAGCCGGATTCTGGGGTAACTTTGCCGCACCTTATGCCCACCACCCGACGTTTATCCACTGTTTTGGTATTAACAATAACTGGCCAGGGGCGAGCTCGATGCACACAGGTGGTGCTCAAGCACTTTTGGCTGATGGTTCTGTAAAGTTCCTGAGTGACAACATCAACTACCCAGGTGAACCTGGTAATGGTTATTCCCAGGGAGCGGGTGTTTGGGGAGCATTGAATACCTTCACAGGGGCAGAAATTGTCGGCGAGTTCTGATTGAGTTTTAGAGTTTCAATGGTAACGACCTGTAGAAAGCCCGGGAGATCCGGGCTTTCTCTTTTTTTGGTTGTAATTTGTGCGGCGACGAATCAAAGAACCTTTGTTGACTCAGGTTTCCATGCGAGATGGGAATTTGAGTCGATGTCAGTTGCCGCCCATCAGTCTAATCGTGCGTTTGGGGGAACCGAGGTGGAGTGTAAACTGGAGTTCAGTTTTAATGTCGAATCCTTGAGTGACTCGTAGTAAGAAGGGCCGCCGTGGCTGCAGGGCTGCCTGGATCAAAACGACTTCACAGCGACAGTTGCCAATCTGGTAAGTCACAGCAGGGCTCATTACGAGGTGTATGCCTCGGGGAGCTCACTCGGCGAATTGCAGAATCTGCTGAGTCGGATTCTGCGATAGGTGGCGTTGGGTTAATGGCACTTGGTTTAGAAAGTAACAGGCACTTTCCGAGTGCCCTAGTGTAGTGTCTCTCTCAGATGGGATCTTATAGAACAGGGTGTTTGGTATTGTTTTGCCTTCGTTTAGCCCGTGCCGACAGGCCGGGAGCAGAAAACGCCTGGCCTGTCGGC
>CAIXQV010000840.1 GCA_903921605.1 uncultured Planctomycetaceae bacterium
AAAATGTGTCGAATTCAGCGTGTTCAAATTCGCACTATTCTATCACCCGTTCATTGGGTGTTCGCCTGAAGTCGAGTTTGGCTTGCAAGTAATCCATTTCGCTTAGAACCCATACCATTGGTTGAATTAACGACCCAGGTTCCTTGGAATTGGGTTGTAAATATTAACGGTTTCTAGCTCAGGCTGAGCAAGGGGTGTTCTGTTGGGTGGCACCATGCGAGCACCAATTCCCTCATTGAACGAAAACGTGGAAGCGTTTCAACCAGGTTTTCTCTCGCTTTGTTCACCGTCCGTCCGGGATGCAATCACTTGTCTGCTGGCCGTCTTACAGACAGGACTCTGCCAATCGAGCCCAGTAGCTGGCACCAACGGGCAGGAGGTCATCGTTAAAGTTGTAACGACCGTTGTGAAGAACTCGGCCATCAATACACGGGCCATTTCCGGCCCAGATGTAACATCCCGGACTCTGTTGCAGCATGAATGCGAAATCTTCCGAACCCATACATGGAATCGCCTGCAGATCCACGTTCTCCGTTCCGGCGATCTCGGCGGCCGCGGACGCTGCGATGGCCGTCTCCTTTGGCGTATTGATCGTCGCGGGGTAACGTCGCTGATAATCAACGTTCGCCGCACACCCCATCGCAGTGGCAATTCCGGTGGCAATTTCCCTCATCCGCTGTTCCGCCAGCGTCTGAACAGTCGGTAGAAAGGTCCGAACGGTTCCGCGGAGCTGCACTTCTCCTGGAATGACATTCCACGTGTCGCCACCGTGGATCTGAGTCACACTGACAACGATCTGTTCCATCGGATTGACATTGCGACTGGCGATGGTCTGCAAGGCCGACACAATCTGAGCTGCAGCCACAACCGGATCGGCCCCCACATGAGGCATCGCGGCATGACAGCCGCGACCTTGGACGTTGATTTCAAAAACGTCAAACGCGGCCATTATCGGGCCCGTGCACAGCGCGAATTGTCCCACATCGAGGCCCGGCCAGTTGTGCATTCCAAAAATCATATCGCAGGGGAACAGCTCAAAAAGTCCCTCCTCCACCATCACTCGACCGCCGCCTTCATTCTCTTCCGCCGGTTGAAAGATCACATGCACAGTGCCGGAGAACTGCCTGGTCTTTGCCAGATAACCGGCGGCACCGAGCAGCATGGCCGTGTGCCCGTCATGCCCGCACGCATGCATCTTTCCGGGATACACAGACCGGTAGGGCAGATCATTCTGTTCGGTAACATCCAGAGCATCGATGTCCGCTCGCAGCCCGATCGTTCGTTGGCCACGTTCATGATCCTTCAAGGAACCTCGAATAGTCCCCACGACGCCAGTGCCCGCAAGGCCTCGGTGAACTTCAACACCCCACGATTCGAGACATGCGGAAATCAGCTCAGACGCATATGTCTCTTCAAAGGCCGTTTGAGGATGGGCATGCAGCTTGTGGCGCCATTCGGTCATTTCACCATGCATGTTCTGCAGGCCGGGGATGATGTTCATTGGAAACTCCGGGAAAACTGATAACACATCGGAGATGCAAAAGACGTCGTTTCAGGGGCCGAGTCGGTAACCGTTCAGGAGTTCGTCTTTGCCAGACAAAAATGAACGGCTGTGGAAAGATGAAGATGACGGTGCTTCAGAATTCTAGCAAGAGTGCTCACCGTCATCTTACTGCGAGCTTTCCTGTTTCTTGCTAACAGCGTTTTTTATCCTGGTGTTGCTGATGCTTCGGCATGCGTTGTCAGGTCACTTCACGTTCTCACATTGTCCTTTTACATGGCGAATTCCAGTGGCGATCGGGTTTGCGATGAACCTGTGCTGTTGACGGACCTTTTTCCAACCCTGGTTTCGCTTCTGCCTGAGGACCTCGTGCCAAACGAAGGCCGCACTGAGATCTCGAATAGGAATATCTCTTGTCGTTCTCGGGAAGTCCGGGATCTCGATCTGTCGTTGTCCCGTTTTTCGCGTTGCCAAAAGGTAAAACATCGCAGAAGTTTGGATTCTCGAACGATCATGGAGCAGGGGAACGATGGTTGCCATTGGCATTGATATCGGCGGAACTAAGATCGCTATCGCGGCTGTCGGTTCG
>CAIXQV010000841.1 GCA_903921605.1 uncultured Planctomycetaceae bacterium
CCGCGCGCGGAATCGGTGATACAACCACCGAAAAGATTCTGCAGCGAGCCGTCAAGAAGGGCGTCAGCTTCTGGGACTTCGTGCCGGAAGCCTCAGCAGAAGGTCTCGTCCCTGCAAAGACTTTGACATCACTCGTCAAGTTTCGAGAACTGCTGCAGCGATACGGGCAGGTGATGAACAGTGACCCGAAAAACCTTGCGGAGCAGTGTCGGCAGTTGGTTAGTGAGATCGACTACGCATCGGAGATCGCCAAACAGTACAAAGAAGAAACACAGCAGGAGACACGTAAGACCATTCTGGAAGAGTTTATCAACTCGATCGGTCAGTACGTGGAACGCAATGAAGATCCGTCTTTGACAGGATTCCTGGAGACGACCGCTCTGATGGACCGCGAAGATGAAGCGGACCGCAATGAGAAGCAGGAGCAGGATGCGGTGCGGTTAATGACGCTGCATTCCGCGAAAGGCCTGGAGTTTCCTCGCGTCTATCTGATTGGTATGGAAGAAGGTTTCCTGCCTCACAAACGCAGCATCGAAGCGGATTCGGAAAAGGACATCGCAGAAGAACGTCGCCTGGCCTACGTCGGGGTCACTCGTGCGATGGATCATTTAACCCTGACTCGTGCCAAGTCACGAATGAAATGGGGCAAGCGGCGGGAGACCGTTCCATCTCGTTTTCTGTTCGAGATGCAGGCCGAACCCGGCGAAGCGTTGCCGGAGGTCTCAATCGAACGGCAAGAGGGCGTTGGCATCCCCATCATGCCAATGGGCGAATCATCGCCTTTCCAACCTCGCCCCACGCTTCTTCCTTCCTCGGCAAAGCTGAGTGCCCCGCCTCCCAATGAGTTCGAAGCACCGCCATTTTAAGAGGTGCAGGGGACACAGGTTCTCGTACACAGGTTCTCGGTTGATGAAGTCTCAAACCGAAGCAACTTGCTGTGTCTGGCTGCAATGGTTGTTGAGAACGGTGAACTCCAGCAGCCGTGTTCTTTGGTCTAACGATCCCACTCTTGCTTGTGGAGAACAAACCGGAGACGTTTCATCCAACTGTTTTTTCGAAGCATATTTACTGAAAACCACAGACGATCAATGGAAGGCCTTGTGGAGCCTGTTAATCTGCAAAAGCGAATGGCATAACGCACGAATCGTCTGGTCGAAACTCACACGACAGGAATCATGTCGAAAGCGCGACAGGTGTCCGGTACCTCGGCCTGGCCTTCGCTTACGATCCATGTTTGCCGCAAGAGTCGACATCGTCACAGTTTCCACGGGAGTTGTTCCACATCAATGGCAGACGATTCAACTATTAAATCGCTGCGTGAGGCACTGAGCATTTCGCCGGACAATGTCGCGCTGCGAAAACTCCTGGGTCGCACGCTGATACAACTAGGGCAGGCTTCCGAGGCCGAAGCGGAATTTCGCAAGCTCGTGGAAATGCGCCCCGACGACAATGAAGCCAGACTCGATCTTGCCAATGCTTTTTTCCAGCAGGGCAAATTCTCGCCAGCGCTGGTTATTGTGGAGGATATGGTGGCGAAGCGAGGAACTCCTGCGGGAGCATATCTCCTGCATGCTCGCCTCTTGATGCAGCGTGGTGAGACATCCTTTGCGGTCACGGAATATCGGCACGCGATTGCTGAAGATGCAGCATTGCGAGACACCGCCCTGGAAGCAGAACTTGGCATTGAAGCTCCCACGAATTCGCCAGTGTCGGAAGGGCGAGTTCGTGCTCCGTGGGAAGGCGAAGACGAACCCGCAAAGACTCAGCGTACAGACTTCGAACGTCCGCTGGTCAAATTCAATGATGTTGGCGGCATGGCGAATCTGAAGGAAGAGATTCGCATGAAAGTCATTTATCCGATCCAACACGCAGACATGTTCAAAGCTTATGGCAAAGCCATTGGTGGCGGCATTCTGATGTACGGGCCGCCCGGCTGCGGAAAAACTCATCTGGCACGTGCGACCGCAGGGGAGATCAGTGCGGGATTTCTGAATATCGGCATTCACGATGTGCTCGACATGTGGATCGGCAGCAGTGAAAAAGCCTTGCACGCTTTGTTCCAGACGGCTCGAACCAACAAACCGTGCGTCATGTTCTTTGATGAAGTCGACGCTCTGGGAGCATCGCGGGCCGATATGAAAACCAGCGGAGGTCGCCACCTGATCAATCAGTTTCTGACAGAAACCGACAGCGTGGCCTCGTCGAACGAAGGCGTGCTCATTCTGGCCGCGACAAATGCGCCGTGGAATCTCGATCCGGCATTTCGTCGGCCCGGGCGATTTGATCGCATCATCTTTGTGCCACCACCAGATCGAGAAGGACGAACGGAAATTCTGCGACTGCTGTTGAAGGGAAAACCTTCCGGCACGATCGACCACGATGCCATCGCAAAGAAGACCGAAGAATTCTCGGGAGCCGACCTGAAGGCCGTTGTGGATGTTTGTGTCGAAGCCAAACTGCAGGAAGCGATGAAGACAGGTCGCCCGTTGCCGATTGAAACTCGCGATTTGCTGGCTGCGGCAAAACAGGTTCAGCCGTCAACTCGCGACTGGTTCAGTTCGGCTCGCAACTATGCTTTGTATTCAAATCAGGGCGGGCAGTACGACGAAATCCTCAAGTATCTGAAGCTGAGTCGATGAACACAGACTCGTATCTGCTGCGTGCCCGAGTGCTGATGAGCCAGAACCGGATGGAACTGGCCGAGGAGCAGCTCCGCATGGTGCTGGCTTCAGAGTCATCTCATAGCGAAGCTCACGCGTTGCTCGCTTTGTGTCTTGTTGAGCGAGAAGCTTTTGATGCAGCCACGGAGGAAGCTCAGCAGGCGATTTTTCATGGTCCAGTAGAACCCTCCGCGCACTATTCTCTCGCACGAGTCATGCTAAAACGCAATCGCCTGCGGGAAGCTCGTGAGTCGATCAATGAAGCGCTGCGGCTGTCTCCATGGAATGCTGGCTACTTCGCTACGCTTGGCGCCATCGAAGCGGCTGGTGAGCGATGGGAAGAAGTTCTGAAGGCAGCCGAGCAGGGATTAGAGGCAGATCCGGAAGATGAAGGCTGTGAGAATCTGCGCGCGGCGGCTTTGACGACTCTTGGAAGACGTTCGGAAGCCGGGCTGACCATTCAGGAGTCTCTGCGAAGAAATCCCGAGAACGCGTTTACTCATGCCAATGAAGGCTGGCGACTGCTGCATGTCCGCCAACCCGAACAGGCTATGGTCCATTTTAGGGAAGCGCTGCGACTGGATCCCAACATGGAATGGGCTAGACGCGGAATTGTGGAAGCGATGAAAGCTCGCTTCTTTATCTATCGCATGATGCTGGGATTCTTCCTGTGGATCGGACGGTTTCCGCCAAGGACACGCCTGCTGCTTCTGATCGGAATGCCCATCGCGCAATCCGTATTGCAGTCAACGGTTGAATCAATACCGGCCCTCGAGTTTCTTGCATTCCCGTTGATGCTGACGTATCTGCTGTTCGTCTGGATGACATGGACATCATCAGCGTTGTTCAATCTGGTCCTGATGCTGAATCCATTTGGACGACTTGCGTTGAATCGTGAAGAGAAGGTCCAGGCGATCGCGACTGGTTCCTGTGTCGCAGCGGCTTTGGCCTGCGAAATTCTGTTTCTGTATCAATCGCTGAAGCTGCCTGAGATTCTTTCGCACGGAACCTACGTGGCTGCGCTTTATCTGGGACTGGCGGTTCCCGTCATCACAACCACCAGCACGACAGAGCGTCGCAGAAAATTGGTCGCAGCAGCGTGGACCTTGTTGGTACTTTATTTTTGTCTGTCGACGACATTCAGAGCCTGGCAGTTTTCCAAGATCGCCATTACCACTCCGGAACCGCCCGCAATCCCGGAGAAAATGGAAGCCGCTTTTGCACCTCGCAAAGCCGGTGAACCACTGAAGCTGAACATCCCGAAAGATATTGACGAATCCGCAAAGAAGGAATGGACCAGGATTTTGCAGGAGCACAACGATTACACGGAAAAACTGCGAGCTCCGGGCAGAGAATTCAGCAGCCAGTTCAGCAGCACTGTCACTCTGCTGATCCTGTCAACGTGGATGGGGTTGGGACTGATGCTGGTTCCCGTCAAACGCTGACAAATACTCCCGTTCAGATGTGCATTCGCAGATCTTGGCGAAATTCAGCGGAGCGTTGACTCCAAAAGGGCGAGCCTGACGCATCCTGTGACTTCGCAGCACTGTAACCCGCTGAACTTCACCATCAGACGGCACAGCATGCGTGATAAACGGCACTGCACCGGAGACTACCGAAACATGTCATCTGCAAACGGATGCAGCGCTGCGACTCCACCGGATTTGGGGAGAGCATTCAGATAAAGCTCTGCCATCCGAAAGTCGTCATTTGTCGTGATCTTGATGTTCATATCCCATCCGTCGATGACATGAACCGGATGATTCATTTGTTCCACCAATGACGCCTCATCTGTGACGGATGACAGGTCGCGACACACCGCAAAAGCCTTCTCGAGCAGGCTGCGCTCGAAGACCTGCGGGGTCTGAGCCTGCACCAGATTTGTGCGATCGACAGTCGACTCGATCATGCCATCTGCCTTGATTTTCTTTACGGTGCTGCTGATACGCAATCCGGGAATCGCGGCCTGATGAATCTGCGCGGCCGCAAATATCTGATCGATCCACCTGGCTGTCAGCAAAGGTCTCGCGGCATCATGGACGGCAATGAAATCGGCTGGCTCTGTAATGGCACTGATTCCATTCCGGACGCTTTCTGCTCGCGAAGCCCCACCGGCAACAACCGTGATATCCATGAATGCGAGGTTTGGTTTAAACGTCTCCCGAAACCACTCCATATCGTCCGGGGACACGACCAGAATCGTCTGGCAAACATCCGGCCGGCCCTGAAAATATTCGGCCGTACGAACCCACACCGGCCGACCTTTCAATTCCACGAACGGCTTCTTGCGCTGAAAGCCCGACATCCGAGTACTCTTGCCGGCCGCAGGCAAAATAACAGCAAATCGAGCCATGAAAAAATGCTCCTCTGAATGAGCGGCATTGCTCTCCTGCGGAAACTGCAGGCGGTCGCCGCTGAATCGTGTTGGACGCTAACTGGACATCGCCAAACTCTGATCAGCACATGTTGGTTAGCAGGTTGTTGGTTGTCCCTGATCTTGTTTTGGGGGAACGCTGATCCAAACCAGAAGCGCCAGCAAGGATTTCGTTCCTTTTCGCGAGCTGGCGTTTCGAGTTAGTATTCAATCAAAGTATAGGAAAGACTGAAATCGCTTCCCATGTTGATTGGGGTCGACATGAACAAAACCGGGCGGACGAGAATTGGCAACCGTAGCGCGTCGCCTGATGAATCAAAGCCAGGAACCGACGGCTGCTCAAAACTGAGTTCTCTGGTATCCTTTTCCACGACTCAATGAAACGAACCGCGTTCTTCGTTGCTACTGCCTTCTCTTTTTCTGAACCGTGAATCATGCCAGCCGTATTCGAATATCATCATCAGGTCACTCCCGAAGAGATTGACGGTGTCGGCCACGTGAACAACATCGAGTATCTTCGCTGGCTTCAGCACGCGGCGATCGCTCATTCGTCAGCACAAGGCTGGTCGGCTCGAGCCTATCACGAACTGGGGCAGGGCTGGGTTGTGAGATCTCATTACATTGAATACCTCGTTCCGGCATTCCTTGATGACAAAATCGTGGTTCGTACATGGGTTGCGGACATGAAACGAGTCACCTCAATGCGCCGTTATCAGATCCATCGGACTCACGATGGAAAGCAATTGGCTCTCGCACATACCAACTGGGCTTTCGTCAAGTTCGCAACGCTGCAACCCTGTCGGGTACCAGCGGACGTCATCAACGCTTTTGAGATTGTGCCGGATCAGGCATAAACAGCGCCGGAACAGCGTTCCTAGAACGAACTATGACGCTTGCAGTGATCCTGAAACCTTCCACCAATCACAACTCATGACGGCCGGATTTCGTATTCCCTTTGCGTGATCGGCAGATTCGGCTTGTCATTCACACGGCCTTCAGGGGCACAAGGCAATTCCTGCTGGAACAGGGATGGGAATGAAAAAACGTCCTCGGACGGCTCTTGTTCAATTCTTCACGCACTGATACTTCTCTCATGTCAACGACAGATTCTATTACAGCTGAGCAGGAAACCAGAGCTGCTTCAGGAGCAATCCTGAGCCGCAATGAACGAGGATTACTGCTTCTGCTGGCGGTTGGAATCATGTCGGTGATGGCAATCGCAATATGGCTGACTCCTGATCCGAGAGGATTCGGGACTCATCTGCAGTTGGGATTACCGGAATGTGGATTTCGCACTGCAACAGGAATCAACTGTCCGCACTGTGGAATGACGACCAGTTTTGCCTGGTTTGTGCGAGGTCAATGGCGTCGCTCGTTTCAGGTGAATCCTGCTGGCTTGATGCTGGCGATATCGTTGTTGGTTTTGTGTCCGTGGTTCCTCGCAGTGGCCTTTCGAGGTCGCTGGATTGGGATTCGGTCGCCGGGATTGTTTTTTGTTTATAGCTTTGCAGGATGGGTACTCTTGTCCCTGATCCTGTGGTTACTTCGACCGGCATGACGCCGAATGAAGTCA
>CAIXQV010000842.1 GCA_903921605.1 uncultured Planctomycetaceae bacterium
AATCTGAAGCCGAACGGCAGGGCGTCAGCCCTCCGAGTGATCACGACATGTTGAACGATTTGTTTCACCACAGAGGTCACAGAGAGGAATCGTAGAGCAAAGCAAGACCTGACTTTCCTCTGCGTTCCTCAGCGACCTCTGCGTTCAAAATCGCTTCTGCTTTCCTATCTGTTTCTGTGATTTCTCTGTGCTCTCCGTGACCTCTGTGGTGAAAACGCCCTCTTCGCTTCCCCCCGGAAAACAACATCCCGAACACCCAAGTCTCCTGTTTCGGGACAAACAGCCCGCATTCCTCGCGAATGCCGGGCTGTTTGTCTTTTGTGGGCAGGAATTCTCAGGAATTGCGGCAGAAAAAGTTCCTGAAAGCTGCCATCGCCGCGAACCTGTTGTGTCCCTAGAATTCCCGAACCCCTCAATTCAAAAGTTGGTTGCGTCCTCCCATACTGATCGGGACGCGCCAGCGAACCGATTCTCGGAAACGAACCATGCGCAGCGAATCAGAAGTCCTGTTTGAAGACAATCCGTTCACAATTCCGGTGGCTGATCGAGTCCGCCGGTTGCCGCCTTATTTGTTTGCGGCCATCAACAAGCGAAAATACCAATTGCGAGTCGCAGGCGTTGACGTCATCGACCTCGGCATGGGCAACCCTACTGATCCACCAGATCCGATGATCGTCAAGAAGATCGAAGAAGCCCTGGTGGATCCTCGAAATCATCGTTACTCCGTTTCCAACGGGATCGGCAACCTCCGCAAAGAAGTGTCCGCACGATACCTCAAACGATACGGTGTGCGACTGGACCCGAACGATGAAGTGTTAGCGTGTCTCGGTTCCAAAGAAGGCTTCAGCCATATGTGCCTGGCGCTGATGGGGCCCGGCGACACTGCGATTGTTCCGGCTCCGTCATTTCCGATTCACGTATACTCAGTGATGCTGGCGTCCGGCAACGTGATCGCTCTTGATGTGAGAGATCCCGAGAAGTTCCTTCGCAACATCGCCTACACCTGCGAACATCTTGTTCCGAAGCCCAAAGTTGTCGTCGTTAACTTTCCTCACAATCCGTCGTCGACTGTGATTGAGCAGGACTTCTTCGTCGAACTGGTTCGACTGGCCAAGAAGCATAACTTCCTCGTGATCAGCGACTTCGCTTACGCGGACGTCTGCTACGACGGCTACAAGGCTCCGAGCTTTCTGGCTACCCCGGGTGCAATCGATGTCGGCGTGGAACTGACCTCGATGAGCAAGAGCTACAGCATGGCTGGCTGGCGTATCGGCTTCTGCTGCGGAAATCGGGAAATGGTCCGCGCTCTGGCAACGATCAAAGGCTATTACGACTACGGAATTTTTGCTCCGATTCAAATCGCTGCGATCGTGGCCATGCGCCATTGTGATTCTGCCATTGATACGATGGCAGCCGAATATCAAACTCGCCGAGATGCTCTGTGCGACGGACTTCGCCGCATTGGCTGGAATCCGATCGTGCCCAAAGCCGGCATGTTCGTTTGGTCAGAGATTCCAGAGCAGTGGAAGAAGATGGGCTCGATCGAGTTCGCGATGAAGCTGCTGAATGAAGGCGGCGTCGCCGTCAGCCCTGGTCGAGGATTCGGTCCTGAAGGCGAAGGCTTCCTGCGTCTCGCCATCGTCGAAAACAGCCAGCGTCTCCGCCAGGCCGTTCGCCAGATCGACAAGTGCCTGAACTCCCCCGGCGAAACGCCGTCAGCCTAACAAGGGCATTGCCCTTGAAGGTAATACTCTCAGAGCGGGCTATTCAGCCCGCTCTTTTTATTTCACCGCTCGACGTAGCGTGGGCTTCAGCCCACTTCCCGCGCGCCACGGTTTTACCACAGAGGTCACAGAGAGCACAGAGTTAAATCGCAGGGAATGGATACCGAACGCAGAGGCCGCAGGGGTTCGCAGAGGAAAACATCGCGTTGTCTTTGCGTCTCTCCCTGCGTTCCTCTGCGTCCTCTGCGTTCAAAAATTGTCCCCTCCTGCGATTCCTCTGCAGCTCGCCTCTGTGCTCTCTGTGCCCTCCGTGACCTCTGTGGTCAACCTGCACCCTGTGCTTTTCGCAACAAAGCGAGGTCAGACATCTTGCAGAGCAGATTGAGAACATTAATGGGGTACACCTCAGGCCAGTCCCGCCAGCTTGCGTCCGGTCCAGAACACGCCCAGCAGCACGACAATCATTGCAGCCCAGGCCGGATGGCTCCACAATCGAAACGGACGATTGAGTGGTTCCGGTTCCGGCATCGCGGCGATACGATCCACAAGCTTCTGGATCTCCGAAACCGTAGTCAACTCGCCACGAGTCACCTGAGCAATCTCCTTCAGCACATCCGTTCGCGCGGGCTGACCAATCAGTTCCTTCTCCTGTCCCAGAACCGCAATCGTCGTTTCCAGCCGACCACCGTTCTCCGCACAGGTCGTCACAAACTTGTACTGACCACCTTCGGTCGGAGTAAATGTGCCGGTAAACAATCCCCAGGAATCTTCACCCGCCGGCGCCAGTCGCACCGAATCCGTTTGACCCGAAGGCGATAACGTCTGCACAACCACAGTTCCCGTTCGCAACGGATCCCCGGCAGTGCTCATTACGTTTGCATTCAGAGTCAGCACATTGCCCGCTTCTGGTCGATCGGGCGAATAAAACAATCGCATCGATTCCCCCTGAGACATATTTCGCTGATACGCCATCCAGCGAACTACCTGGCCCCAGAAGCGATAGTGATACAGGTCTTCAACGCCTTTTCGCCATCGCCATGCACCATCGGAACCCATAAACAACACCTTACCAGTGCCAACGGTCCGAGTCGCGATCAAGGGCACTCTGCCGAACGATGACGAGTCGGAATCATGAGTTGCCAGAACCTGTGAACCAATCTTTGCTCGCTGAGCAGCGGCGTACCACTGGAAACCCGGCAAAGCATTCCACACCGTTTCATTAGCACTGTCGTCGGGCTCAAGCCGAGTCAACAAGCTTCGACGACCAGCTTCGGTCAATGCAAACCGCGCGGGTCGAGAAGATCCGTGTCCCTTCGGATGGGCCGGGTCCAAAATGACGGGGTACAGCTCTTCCAGTTCACTGGTCTGCAGTGAATTCTGGAACCCTCGAAAGCCCGGCAGGAACACCAAACCACCCGCTTGGCTGCGAACGAGCTGCCGGAGGTTGACGCAATCTTGCGGAGTTAGCTGCTTACCGCCAATGCCGACGTCGCCCAGAAACACGACGTCGTATTCGAACAGTTCTTTCTCTGTGGGAAACTGATCCAGATATCCTCGACCACCACCCACACTTTCCAGATCGGGATGGTAGAGCAGACAACTGACCTCGACGCCGGGATCACGCTCCAGAGCATTTCGCAGATAGCGATACTCCCACCGAGGATACGACTCCACAACAAGAACCTTCAATTCCTCTTCACGAATGGTGATCGGGATCGTCAGTTTGTTGTTGTCAGTCAGAGTTTCCGAGGCATCGACCGGGATCTCCATCGTCAGCTCATAGTCGCCCGTCTTCTCCGGCTTCCATTCGATCGTATCCTGCAACTGCCCCATCCCAGTGACTCGCACGTTTTTTTCAATCTTTTCGCCACGAGTCCCGTTCAAAGAAACTTTGATATCTTTGTCGGCCGGCAACCAACTGATAACTCGAAACGGTATTCGCAGCGACTTATTCACGACCCCAAACGTCGGCGCATCAGAAGCCGCCAGTTCCATGTCCGGCAATCGCTCTTCACTGCCCACACCGACCGAAAACACCGGCACATTCTTGACTCGCAGTGCCGAGGCGGCAGCACTCGGAGCCTGCCCCATGTTCCAGTCACCGTCAGATAACAACACGATGCCTCGCAGGTTGGCATGTTTGTCAGCCGCGGCCTGCAATGCCTGGTTGAGGTCTGTTCCTTTCTCGACCGTCGGAGGTTGCGAAGAGAACGGCTCAAACACAACTTTCATACGGCCTTCGACAGGCTTCCAGAGTTCCGGCAGAATCACCGTCGCAATGGATTCTTCACGTGTCTTTGGTTTCTCGGCCGGTGCAAGTGGATTAACAACATCCTGGGTTCTCATGCTGCCGGAGGTGTCATGAAGAATCACAAGCGTCGGTTGTTCCTGAGGTTTAATCACCTGCACAAACTCAGGCTGATTCAAGGTCAACACCACCAGAGCGATCAGCAAAAAACGCAGGCTCTCCAGCCAGAACATTGACCGTGAATAACCGCTTCGCCGCCAACTGATCAGGCAGCAAAATGCCGCAGCGATCAGGACGATCACTGAAAGCGTAAGAGTAAATGGTGTCCAGACAAACGTCATGGTCGAGTCGATTCTTTCAGCATGGCGCGTTTGCCCCAGTCGTAAGTCTTTTGTTCGGGTGCAGCAATTCGGGATTCACTGGCAACGGCGCTGACTTTTGGTGCCGCCGCAGAAACCTGCTTCTCCGGCACACACAGCAACGCTTCCGCCATCAACGCCAGAATCATCAATACCAGAAACGTGCGCCAGATTTCGCTGGCCAGAGCCATCGCACTCCCGGCCTTGTCGTCGATTCGCGTGTAATTCAACCCGTTCAAAACCTGCTCCAGAGTCCCATCGCTCACAACTTCGACGGCATCCTCTGTCAATGGGCGGTTGAGCGCAAACGACGCTTCTTCGGATTCATACAGTCCGTTATTGATGGTCCGCTGAGACATCAGGACTCGTCCGGAAACTTCATCCAGCGGTTTCCATGTCTCAGCCATTCCCGCTGGTAACGTTCCACAGTCATACTGCCGTGCTTCACCCAAGGCCGCGGCTCCTCGAGCCACCGCTCGCTGGATCATGACGTAGAATGTGATTCCGTTGCTGACAAAATTCGAGCTTGCCGTAGTGGGCAGGGTACTACAAAACCAAACCGCTCCCTGATCTGTCGGAGCACGCAACAACAAAGGCGGTCCCTTCTCCAGTTGAGCCAGTGCCGAGCCTTGTTCATTGACGACTTCGCAACTGCGATAGGTAACGAGCTGGCCAACGGGCAATGGTGTTCCGCTGAGAGTGTTTCCCAGAAGATCGGTGTCCGTTCGCCACCGCGAAATTGCAAAATGGTCGACGTCCTGCGGTTCCATCCACTGGCCCCAGCGAGTTCCAAGGAACGCTGTGTCCGACGTGACTTCCGGCGGAAAGAACATGACGCATCCGCCCATGCCGACAAACGATTCCAGTTGCTTCGCGAGAACGTCCGTCGGCAACGGTGCATGCCAGAGAATGAACGCTGTCTTGTCGAATTCAATCACCGCCGCCTGCGATGCCGCCACAATCTGCGCGTCGTAGACCAGACTTCGATCCGAAGGAGTCGCCGCAGCGAGCCGCAACAATTCCGCAACTTCGGCATCATCAGACACGATGACGGTCTTTTGCACGGCCGGTTCTGCATAGACAAAATCAAAGACATTGTCGGACGAATTTGCATCGCGAGGCAACTCGACTCGCCCCCAGCCACGCTTTGATTCGCGGTCGATCGGAATCGTATGTCCGTTGCGAACTAACTGAGTTCCCGTCAGTTCCAGGTCAATGGTGGAACGCGCTCCTCCGATGACAAAAGTCACAGGGACGCGAACAGGATCGCTGGTCGCTGCAGCTCGCGTGAGCTTCAAATCCATTACAAGCTCAGCCCCGTCGACCGTCTCGCGACGATGAACACCGCTCACCGAAATCGCCAGATTATCCGGAGCCTGATCCTGATAAGCCAACAGATAGATTCGTACGCCGTCACGATCACGAAGTTGTTCGCGAACAGATTCCCAGCGACCGCCACCAGGATTCCAATCCGACTGTCGCAGATCTGAACAGATCCAAACGTCCGTGCGTCCTGCTTCGTTGGCCAGAATGTACTGAGTTGCCTCCTGCATCAACGATGGAATATCGGCACTTGTTGAAGTCGCTGCGGTTTCTGGCAATTCCGTCAGAGCTTCCGGAGAAGTCAGATCGAAGCGTTGCCCGGTGGCACTGTCAAAGAGGGCGATGCGAGTATTCCGGCCCAGATCTTTGAAGACACTGGCGAGTTTCTCCACTGCAGTTGCACGCTTCGATCGATTCGTTTTGGGATCTTCCTCTTCCATGCTGACTGATCGATCCAGAATCACCACCGTCAGTTCCGGCGCGCCGCTGGTGGTCAGCCCAAGCCAGCCACCAGCCATGGGACGACTAACGGCAAAGATCAATCCGGCTACGGCCAGCATGCGAGCCAGCATGATCAGGATATATCGCAGCCGCGCCATACCTCGCGCCATCCGCTTGGCCTGCAGCAGGAACATGGTGGCTGCCCACGGAATCGTTTTATGTCGATTCTGATTGATCAAATGGATCAGAATCGGCAACGCGATCAGCGG
>CAIXQV010000843.1 GCA_903921605.1 uncultured Planctomycetaceae bacterium
CTGGATCGCGAAGAGAAGCTGGCGGAATCCACGGGCTGGCATCTTGAACTCATGCGTGCCGTGGCCAAAATTCGGATCGATGATGTGGCTGGAGCACAGCCGCATCTTGATGTTGCGATGAGCACTCCGTTCTCTGAAATTGATTTTCTGTCGTCGACTGGTGTCATGGAATTGATGCAACGTCTTGCCGTGGTGGCTGACGAGGTCATGAAAGATCAACCGCTTGTGGCTCGAATCGAAGCGAGACTTCTGCGGTCCGGCCTGATGCCTGAAGTCTGGTTTCAGTGGCAGCGAGAATCCGGCGATGCCAAACCCCTGGAGAACGTCAGACTTTATCGATGTCTTATACATCAGCCACTGGATGAATCGTGGGACAACGATCCGGATCGTCTCAACGATCAAGAGGGCTGGACGCAGTACGTGACCGAGTGGGCGATCCTGGCTCAAACGGAGGACGAAGCAAGAGAAACCGCGCTGCGTTACCAGGCGATGTGCTGCTCGTTGGAAGCGACCGTCCAGGAAGTTCTTGAGAGCGAAGAAACCTATACGGACTCAACGGGCCCGGTCTGGCAGGGAGCCCGCTATCCGGTCGGCGATGACGAAGAAGCGCTGGGCGAATTCTCCGATGATCAGAACGACGGCGAAGAGGATTTTTGAAACGGTTTCGGTAAAACGAATTGGCTAGTATCCAATAACTTCGTTCATAGTCCCGGCTTCAGTCGGCAAGCGATCTGAAGCCGGCTCCATGAACATCCTGCGGGCTGAAGCCCGCACCAAAGGAAAACGCAATCGTCTTTCGAGAACGCCCGTTCTACAGTCCCAGCACATCCGCCATCGAATACATCCCGGCCCCTTTTTGCACCACGTACTTGGCTGCGGCGAGGGCGCCGTAGGCGTAGCTGTCTCGGGTATGTCCGCGAACCGTCAGATCGATCGTTTCGCCCATCATGCCAAACACGATCGTATGCTCACCAACATTATCGCCCGTGCGAACAGCGTGGTATCCAATCTCGTTCAGCGGCCGCTGGCCAACTCGACCTTCGCGACCGTGGACATGATTTTCCTGCCCCATCTGCTCGGCCACAATGCGACCGAACTGCAGAGCCGTCCCGCTGGGCGCGTCTTCCTTGAAGCGATGATGACGTTCGATGATTTCCACATCCACACCGTCGGCATTGTTCCGCAGTACGCGTGCCGCTTCTGACACGAGCTTCATGACGACATTCACCGCCATGCTCATGCTGGGAGCCATTACGATCGGTGTCGTTTGAGCAGCCGACATGACCATTTCACGCTGCTCTTTGGTAATCCCCGTCGTTGCGACGACGAGCGGAATTCGACGTGATTCGCAAGTTCGGACGATCGCTTCCAAACCGGCTGGTGTCGAGAAGTCGATGATAACATCAACAGGGTCACCCAATTCTGATGTGATCAGAACTCCGGACTTTCCGGCCCCGGCGACTTCTCCGGCATCACGTCCAATGACATTGCTGCCGGACCATTCCAAAGCCGCCGCCAAAGTCAATTCAGAATCCATCATGGTCAGCGCGACAACACGCTGCCCCATGCGACCACCCGCACCATTCACACCAACTCGAAGACCCATGAACAGAAACCCTGATAAAGAAAGAAGGATTAACCGACCGCTTCGACTTCGAAACCTTTGCGATACGACTTCGTCAGCATCTTGTTGGCAGCTTCGACATTGGTAAATTTCATTGCTGCAGAATCCCAATCCAGCTTCTGACCGGGAAGGCGAGCTGCCACGTTGCCCAACTGGACTGTTTCCGACAGAGGCCCCGCATAGTCAAAGCCGTCCGTGGTTTTCGTGCCAGCCATCGACGCATCAACCCAATCATGCCAATGATTTGCACCAGTAACTTCAGGCATCTTGTAGCCGGAGAATTTATCCTGCGGATACAGCCCTGGCTTGCCAACATGAGGCAACACCATAACGCCGCCTTCTCCGATAAAGAACGAACCGGCTGCAGGCAGCTCGACGCCCTCGGGCAATTGTGCCAGATCGCGAGGTGGTTTCAAACCGCCATCTCGCCAGGTGACTTTAATCGTTGCACCAGCCGTACGTTCGTTACCTGGGAATTCATAGTACAGTGTTTCCGGGCCCGGCCAGACTTCTGATGTTGTTCCGGCGTTCTCGGCCAGAATTGAAGTTGGAGCTGTGATCCCCAAAGCCGTGAATACCGGATCCAGAACGTGACAGCCAAAGTCGCCCAATCCGCCGGAGCCGAAATCCTGCCAGTCACGCCATTTGAATGGATGGTAAACATCAGCAGCAAATGGTCGTTCGGCCGCTGCACCCAACCACAGATCCCAATCCACGCCAGCCGGTACTGGAGACGAAGCTGGTCGGTCCGTGCGATTGTTGTACTGTCGCCCCGAAACACCAACCCACGAATGAACTTCTTTAACTTTGCCAATGGCTCCTGTCTGGATCAGCTTCACGCCCAGACGATATTCGGCAGCCGAATGAATCTGATTGCCCATTTGCGTGGTGATGCCCATTTTCTCGGCCATCAAACGCATCTGGCGAGCTTCCCAGACGGTATGAGTCAATGGCTTCTGACAGTAAACATGCTTGCCCATTTTCATCGCCATCATGGCAATCGGAGCATGCATATGGTCGGGAGTTGAAACAATCACACCATCAACCTTGTCGCCCAGTTCAGACAGACACTTGCGATAGTCTGCAAAGTGAGGCACCCCGGGGAACTCTGCATCAACCTTGTCAAAACGACCGGCATCGATATCACAGAAGCCTACGAATTTGACTTTCGTGTGTTTGCCAACACTCGACAGGTCCGCCCACCCCATCCCGTTCACGCCAATCGCGGCAACATGGAACTCTTTCTCCAGAGTGGAGGCTCGCACAATCGCCGGAGCTGCAAAAGCGGCCGAGGCTGCAACTGCAGACTGAGCCAGGAATCCACGGCGAGCAATCTTCTTCTGAGACATAACGATACCCTCCCCAACTGAGACCTCAAAGCTTTGACATCAAAGCAATCGCTGCAAGGATGTTACATCGTGTCCGCGCGAATCAAAAGTGAACGCGTAGCCATATGCACGTAAGGGAGGGGCGTTGCGAATTTCCGTCAGCCTTCTGTGGCGGTCGGGAATATCAAGGCTCGCCACGAACTGAATGCGTGCGATGGAGCAATTCAGCTCGTCGCGATCCAGGCCAATCAAGTCAAACTCACCGAGCTGCGAATGTCCTTTCGAACACGATCAAGTTTGAACGCAGAGGTCGCGGAGATTCGCAGAATTTTGTGCATTGTGCCTACTCTGCGTTCCTCCGCGAACCCTGCGTTCAAGACTTCAGAGCATAACCGGACGCTAACGCGTTCCGGCTGATGCATTGCCTTTGACGCGACCCAATCACGGCGATTGGCTGAGCACAAGGCAGGCGTTCTTCAGCAGGTGTCGAAATGCAGGCTGCTGGAAATCGCCGACATGTCCCAGCGATGTATAGAACGTCGTTCCGCCGTCCGCTCGCTTGTTCAGCCACGCGATGGGTTCAGAAGGCTTGTCTGGTATCGTGCCGATCAGCAGTGGCATTGCCGTCGATTGCAGCGGGCTGACCTGATACAGCGAACCTTTGCCGATCAGCTCTTTCAGGTTGACTCCGGCCAGAACTCCCGTGTCCAAAGCCGCACCTTCAGCAACGGTGATCGTTGTTTCCGGTCCAGCTCCGTGATGATTCGTGTAACTGCCGCCGATCACATCTTTGTCAAATTCCTTCCAGTCTGCCCGACCTTCCGGCGCCGGCTTATCACGCAGACAGAACGAATGATTCGCCGTGCGAATACCCACGACCGGTTTTCCGGCTGCGATGAACTCACGCACAATCGTCATTTGTTCCGGCAACAGCGTTCGTCGTCGAACGCTGAACAACGCAATATCCGCAGACTTCAACACATCCAGCCCGGGAAGAATACTGCCATCCTGAGCGTCACCATAAACCAGACTGACTTTGAAGTCCCTGCCCAGTTCTGTACGAGCGAACTCCGTCAGTGAAACTTCTGTCTTGTACTCCGGCTCAGACATCAGAATGGCCAAATGCTTCCGCTGATCGTCCTTGAACCGGAATGGCTCGCCGCCGACAAGATCCGTGCTGTTCACTGTCGGGCACCAGTATTGTTCGATGTGTTCGGCGATAAGATCATTGCCCGTGAAGTGAGACACAAACGGAGCTTTCGCAGGGTTGTACATCGTGTCCGTCATGTCTCGCATCAACACAACGCTCTGGCCCTGCCGAACCATCTGGCGAATCGAAAACGGCCGTCCGAGAACACACATGTTGGTGTGAACTCCCATCACGATCACGTTTTTAATCCCTCGCTGCTTCATCAAATAAAACGCTTCCGCGCTTTCGGTGATCGCGTCACCGTCAGCGATTTCGATCGCAGGATGCTGACGGCTCCACGCGCGAAAGTTTTTTACCGGCGGATCGCAGTCACAACCACCATCGGAATCATCAATTGGCAGCTTCTCGCCCTCTCGAGTTTTGTCCAGATACACCCAGCGTTCCAGCGGAATATCCGTCTTCACAACCGGTGCCGCCTGAGCCATCTTGCGCTGCGGGGTATCTTTGTAAAAGTCCATCGTATCGCTCGGGCAGTGAATGATAAACACGCCCTTCGCGCGAGCCACCTTGATCACTTCATTCATTCGCGGAGCCATCTCGCCCACTCGCGCGGCCGACTGTTTGCACCAGTGGTCATCCCACATGTCACAGACCACAATGCAGGTCTGTGATGGCATCCATTCGGTGGACTTTGTTACCGAGTGCCAGCGATTGGTTCCCGGTTCAACTTCTGTCCGAGACCGCGTGTTGAGAATCAACTTGTCTTCCGTCGAAACAACAGCGGTCGACATTGAGATTGTCACTGAGATCAACGAAAGAAATCGCAGAACACTCGACATCAGACAGTCCTTTACGAAGTTCGCAGGCACAACATCAGGTGCGGAAGTGAAAGGTTGAGAAGCCGCTGATCTGCATTATTTGGCGGCAGGTTCGGCCAACACTGGGGCAATAATTCGCGACTGATATTTTGAATTGTGATGAATCGTGTTTGTCGCTGTGGCGGCATCCTCGGGAAACTCAATCGTCGCTGGTTTGCCATTTTGAGGATTCGGTTCATACAGCGGCGCCCCGGTGCTGGCGACGGTGACTCGAATTCGATGTCCCTTGTTGAAGATCTGGCTGATCCAACCCACATCAAACGCCACTTTGGCCACTTCGCCGGGCTTCAGCATCACTTCGTGATCAAAACCGTCGCGATAACGCAGACGCTGTGGATAATCCACGATCAGGATTGATCGGCCATCCGGATAGACGTCGGAAACACGAACGATCACATCAGTGTCTGGAGCGGTTGATGACATAAACAGCTCAGCTCGAATTCGTCCGGTCCATTCGAGCGGTGATTCAATAACCGGCGTCGTAAATGTACGCACTTCAGCCTGTTTCTCGAATGCACTCGCGTCCGCAGCCCCGGGGAATGATGTGCCGGGAATCTCCATCGGATGACGAGGATCACTGATCAGGCTGGTGGAGCCGGCGTCATTCGTCGGAGCCTTTGGAGTCAACAGCCCGTCGGCTGCGAGAAACATTGAAATGCTGTTCGCTGCCGGAGGAAAGTCATCGGCCGTTCGCCAGACATTGCCAGGAGCACCTTCTTCTCCGACGGCTCCCATGACGTAGTATCGCACGGCCGGTTCTTTGTCGACGCCGGTGGCTTTGCCCTTCAACCAGTAATCAAACCAGCGAATCATGTGCTCATGTTCGGGCCACGCCGCGTTTTCCGGATACGTGAGTTCTGCAACTTTGAAGCCTTTGTTGAGACGTCCGTGGAGCCACGGCCCGATGATCAACTGCTGCTTGCCGCGCGAGTTCTCGCCACCGTGATGCTGCCTTCCCTGAAAGCTCGCGATGGAACCCTGGTTCATAAAGTCGTACCAGCTTCCGATTGTGAAGCATGGTACGTTCATCTTCGCAAAGTGGAGCGAACAGTCTTCGTCCTTCCAATAGTCATCGAAGTTCGGATGCATCAGCCATTCCTGAAGCAACCGATCGTTGTCTTCAGGATTGCGACAGTTGCCTCCCAGCGATTTAAAGCGTGCCGGACGATTGGTGCCGCCGATGCGATACCCTTCATGAAACAGGCTGAGTCCTGTATCGACCATGTACTGTGCCGTCAGATGCGGCGGCTGAGTGACTGCAAGAAAGTTCTGAGCATAGCCGGCCTGAGAACTGCCGAACGTCCCGACCTTGCCGGTACTCCATGGTTGAGTCCCCAACCATTCACAGGCGTCATGTCCATCCTTCAATTCGCCCCAGCCGAGTGCTCGATATCCAACCCATGTGCCTTCGGATTTATGCGTTCCGCGATAGTTAACCATCGCGACAACATAACCGGCCTCAGCAAGTCTGGCGGCGGCCTTGCGAGTTCCCGCGCCGCTGATGTCGGCATATCGCTGCTCGAACAACGCCGGCCACGGTCCCTGCCCCTGTGGAAAATAGAGATACGCCGAAAGATGCTTCCCGTCACGCATTGGGATCATCTGATGTTTCTCTGTCACCGTTCCCAGGTCAACATCCTGGAAGGCATCGACTTTCGCCTGTAGGGCCAACGCACACATCAACATCATCAGCAAGGGACGCATCTTTGAACTCCGTTGGTTACGTTGGCGGGAAAATTTGAACATCGCAGGGACGATAATCTAGCGGTCCGCCAAGCCGGAAACGAGCGAATGGCCGTTTGAATGTTGCCGGAATAACTTGAGCCGTTTTGCGATCACCGAGTTCTTGAAGACAGACTCACGCGAAGGCCCGGAGTCGCGAAGAAGACAATCGTGGGTGCCGTTCACTTCGCGTCTTCGCGTGACACCTGCTTCAACCTGCGTACCGACCTTGGGCTAGACGGTCATTTCCCGGAATAACTCCAGCCGTTTTGCAATCACAGAGTTTTTGAAGACAGACTCACGCGAAGGCCCGGAGTCGCGAAGAAGACAATAGTGGGTGCCGTTTACTTCGCGTCTTAGCGCCTTCGCGTGACACCTGCTTCAACCTGCGTATCGACCTTGGGCTAGACCGTCATTTGCCGGAATAACTCCAGCCGTTTTGCAATCACAGAGTTTTTGAAGACAGACTCACGCGAAGGCGCGGAGACGCGAAGAAGACAATCGTGGGTGCCGTTCACTTCGCGTCTTAGCGTGACACCTGCTTTAACCTGCGTACCGAACTTGGGCTAGACGGTCATTTGCCGGAATAACTCCAGCCGTTTTGCAATCACAGAGTTCTTGAAGACAGACTCACGCGAAGGCCCGGAGTCGCGAAGAAGACAATCGTCAGAGAGTTTCTCTTTACGCCTTCCCGGCTTCTGGTGAATCGTCCTCGCGCCAATCTGCAGCCCCATTCGAAACGCGAGACAGCCCATCCTTGATCAACTCGGCCCCAAAGTTAATGAGATAGCCCAGTCGTTTATTAGAAAGCCGGAGATAGGTTAGCAATTGTTTCTTGTGCACCGGCTGGATCTGTTCAAGCGATTTCAGCTCCAGAATTACCAAGTCGGCAACAACGATGTCCGCGCGAAACCCTTCGTCGAATCTAAGATCATCGTAGACAACTGGAATTGGTATCTGACGTTCCAATGATAGTCCGCGTTTTCTGATCTCGTGCGCCAAGGCGACTTCATAAACCGACTCCAATAGACCGGGGCCGAGTTTCTGATGCACCTTGAAGGCGCAGTCGACGACAATTCTGCCAATTTCGTTTTCTGTCATAGAGAGCTCTTGAGAATGCCGTGTCACGCCAGGATGCAAATTTAAAGGACAAAAGCCGCCAGAATTGTATCTCACCTTCGCGTCTTCGCGTCTTCGCGTGAGCCATTTGAAGAGTTTTTCTGTGTTCAGTTATCAGTGCTCAGAAAGAACTGAAGCAGAAGACTCAGCACGCAGGATCAAGTCGGGCGTGATCGTATGGATGTCATCGCGAACGCTACGTTCTGTGAAGACTCTCCACGAGTTTAATAACGGCACTAAATCTACATGAATTGCGAAACCCACTTCTCGACGATACAAGCCACCTCAGAAGCATCCAATCGAAATTTCAACAGCGAGGCTCCAAGATGTCCCGAGTTGATCGTCGTCGTGTTCTGGAAACACTCAGTCTGATTGGTATCGGCACCGCCACTTTCCAGCGAGCACTGTCGGATGAAGTCGCCAAACAAGCCGGGTTGAGCCTGGAACAGATCACTCACGC
>CAIXQV010000844.1 GCA_903921605.1 uncultured Planctomycetaceae bacterium
AGAGTCTCGTCGGCGGAGCGACGAGTGTACCGTACGCCCGTCGCTCCGCCGACGGGATCGCAACGCTCGCTCAGAAAGTCGCAAGACCGACTCGAAGATCCATCACATTAGTATGAGTAGGGCCGGTTTTCAGCAATCCCCCGAGTGCCTCAAAGAAATGATAGGAATCGTGAGCGGCAAGACTGGCAGAGTGATCGGTTTTCTGGACTGCCATCAGGCGGACGAGTTCCTCGTCGGCTACGGCGCCGGCTGCGTCGGTGGGGCCGTCTTCGCCATCGGTTCCGCCGGACAGCAGCGCGATTCCTCGCCATGTATCAAGATGGGGATGTTGACTGATGGCGGCCAGAACCAGTTCCTGATTGCGGCCGCCCTTGGCTGATGCGAGCGGAGTTGTTCGGGATGGAGAGACCATTGCCGTTGTGTTTCTCAGGTCGACAGTCGGTTCACCGCCGCTCAGAATACAGAGCGGCACTTTTGAGTGTCTTTCTTTCCTCGCCGCGCGGGCTGCCAGGAGTCGCTGCATGAGTTCTCGTCCTTCCACAGCAGCAACACCCGCGTTTTCAGAGCCGAGAGATTCCACTTCATAGCCAAGCTCTCGGGCTCGGGCCGCCGCCGCTTCAATCGCAATTTGGTTACTGGCCACGATGACATTTCGAGCTGCCGTTGTCGACGCGGGTTTAACCTGTGCTTCTCGTCGTGACTCGAGGAACGTAAAAACACTGCGAGGGATCGTCTGCAAAAGTTGACGGCGATTCAGAATCTCGATCGCTTGATCAGCACGAGATGGCGCGGGTGTTGTGGGGCCGGAGCCGATGACTTCAAGTGGATCGCCGATGACGTCGGAAATGATCAGTGCGATGAGTGTTCCAGCAGTGCAGGCTGAGGCTAGTCGCCCGCCTTTGACCTGTGAGATTTGAGTTCTCACGAGGTTCAATTCCTGAATTGGCGCTCCGCTGGAGGCGAGTGCTCGCGTCACCGCCAGTTTGTCGGCCAGAGAAATCTGGGGCACGGGACTGCAGAGCAGGGCACTCGCACCACCAGACAACAAGACGAGGCACACATCGTTCTGCTGCAGGTTGCTGATGCGTCGAAGGATTTCATTCGTTCCATCCACACCTTCGCTGGTGGGTTCATTGATTCCGGCTGGGCGTGCGGCGTGCAGATGAATTCGCCGCAGCGGTCGTACGCAGTCGGCTGGTACGTTAACCCAGCCGCTGATTTGTGAGGCGGGCAGATGTTCCAAAAGGGCCGACTCCGCCCCAGCCGCCATTCCCGCGCCAGCTTTGCCTGCGCCGATGATTTCGATGTGACCAATTTTGCTGAGAGCCAGTTCAACATCGGCGATGCAAAGTGTTGTTCCATCGCAGGAGATGTGACGACGCACAGCGGCCGATGAATCGACTGCAGCGACTCCGGCACGCCAGATGGTTTCCGCATGTTCTCGCAGCGACATGGCTAATGTCCCGTCATCGTGCGTTCTGTGGTCTGAAGCGGCCCGCGTTTCATGGCATGAAAACAAAAAACGACGGTCAAAAATGACCGTCGTGATTTTATTGCATTATTCAGAGCCATTGAACTCAGGCACTGGGACGCATTTGAGCATAGGTCGTCAGGACTTCGTACAAGTCGGCTGAGATGCGAACATCATCATCCGCGAAGTCAGAAACCC
>CAIXQV010000845.1 GCA_903921605.1 uncultured Planctomycetaceae bacterium
AAAGAAACCTTCGCGTCAGGACGGACGAGCTCTGAGGCGATACCTCAAACGCTGGAAGATCGAACGCACGATCAGCTGGCTTCAATATCAAAGACGACTCCTCGTCCGACAAGAAAGACACGCCCACCTCTTCGAAGGATTCCTACATCTGGCTTGCATGATGCTATGCCTGAAGGGGTTTTGAAACTGCCTCTAGTACATCGCCGTAGGATGGGCATTCCTGCCCGTCTCTCCTCTTCACTGCTAATGCCGTTGCACAGCCAGGACGTCGGACAGGAATGTCCAACCTACAGTCAAAGCCTTGCACTCTGTCACGTAGACTTCTTCAGGAAACAAGTCTTTAGAACGATGACCGTCCCGTTGACTCGACCTTCGACATGCTCCGGGTTACCTGTCAGCCGAATGTTGCGAACAATTGTTCCTCGCTTAGCAGTGAACGTGGTCCCTTTGACGTTCAGGTCCTTGATGATGCAAACCGCATCACCATTCGCCAGGGCCGCGCCGTTGCTGTCGACGGTGGGTTTGTCGCTGACTTCGTCGGAGGAATCGTCTGCCGCAATCAAAGTCGCCGATGAAGCCCATTGCTGCAGGTCTTCGTCGAGATACATCTGCTCGAGCAGTTCACTCGCCCAGGCTTGACCTTCAAGACACTGTAGAACTCGCCACGACAGTACTTTCACGGCTCCGGTTTCATTCCAGATGGCATCCTTCAGGCAACGCCAGTGATTGACATCCAGAGAGTTCGGCGTCTGAAGTTGAGTACTGCAGGTTCCGCACAGCAGCACGCAGGAATCCGCTGATGACTCATCCCGTGGAGCAACCACATAGCCATCCAAATCGGAATCGGCTCCACAGAATTCACAACGCGAACCAGCGCGAGTCAGGAGCTCGACTTTCACAGCGGCAGTCACGGGCATCAGTTCAGTTTCAGTATTAAGGCGTCACCAGAAGTTGATAATTCAAGCATGATTGTGGACCAATTCTCGGCGTGGGTCCAACGGGCTGCCACAAATGACCAATGTTGGCGACGGCACGCAGCAAGTGTGCGAAAGTCGACGACTCAAACTTCCGCTGTTGGTTTCATCACCAGCGAAGCCGCGCCGACAACACCGGCATCATTTCCCAGGCTCGCCCTCACGATCTCGACTCGTCCCTTTGGCAACAGGACGGCTCGCGAAAGTGCATCTCGAGCGGGCCTTGCAAAGAGTTCGAAGTGATCATCAATCAGACCACCTCCCAGCACAAATCTCTGTGGAAGAAAGGTGTGAGCCAGCGTCCAGATCGCAGTCGCGGTCGCTTGAGTCGCTGCTTCAAGGATTCCGGCCGCGACAGTATCTCTCTTGGCAGCTGCAGCGAAGACGGCTCGGCCATCTGAGAATCCAGCCGCTTTGCCTGCCGCATCAATCGCCGTCCCGGAAGCCATCGCTTCGAAACAACCACGCAGACCACAATAACATTCCGGACCATCTGCGGTCGTTGGGATATGCCCGGCTTCCGGATGCTCCCCCGCCACTCCGCGATAAATCTGCCCCTTCACGATGGCGGCAAATCCAATCCCCGTGCCGAACGTCAACATCACCATCGGATCAGAACCACGACCAGCTCCAAAGTGAGCTTCCCCGGACGCAGCCGCATCCGCATCGTTCTCTAATCTCACGGGAACCCCGAAGAGATCACCCAGCGGTGACACAAGATTGCAGTCGTCCCAGGTCGGAAGCGTGTGAGGATTATGAATCGTTCCTCGCACCGGATCGACAGGCCCGGCACATCCGATCCCTAAGCCATCCAGCATTTCGCCCTTCACCCCGGCATCACTGATGACACTCTTGATGCCTGATATTATTCTGCCGAGTGCCGTTGCGAAGCCGAGGCGCGGTTCGGTGGCAAAGCGAACATTCGCAAGCACTTCACCCTCCGAACCGACAGCCGCGATAGCGATCTTAGTTCCGCCGATATCAATGCCAATGGCAACCATCGTTCCCCTGCTCCATGATCGTTCGAGAATCCAAACTTCTGCGATGTTTTACCTTTTGGCAACGCGAAAAACGGGACAACG
>CAIXQV010000846.1 GCA_903921605.1 uncultured Planctomycetaceae bacterium
AACGGGTAGTCAGTGCCGAACAGCACTTTGTCCCAGACTCCGTATTCCTGAACCAGCATCAAACTGTGATAAAGCTGGAACGGTCGATAATGCAGAGCGGATAAGTCTGCATAAACATGCTGATGCTTTCGAATCACCGCGACACATTCACCTTCATACGGATGCCCCAGATGAGCAAGAATCATCCGCACCTCCGGGTAACGAGTCGCAACCGGATCAAGATGGCGAGGCAGAGTACACTCCAGAGGAGCCTGCGAGATAAACGTGGTTCCGGTATGAAGCAGGACTGGCAGCTGATGTTTCTGAGCATACTCCCAGAGCGGCGCAATTCGTTCCTCGTCCGGACGAAACCCAGCGTACATCGGCATCAGCTTGATTCCGCGCAGTCCGAGTTCCAGATGTCCTTCACGCAGCTCGCGTTCCCAGCCGTCCTGAGTTGGATCGAGTGAGAGAAATCCCAGCAACTGATCGGGATGCTGCGCGACGTAATCTCTGATCGATCGATCATCGACCCAGAGTCCGCTGAGTTTCGACTTGCCGCCGAAAACAATCGTGCGAACATCCGGAACTGAAGTGCGTTGATAGTCTTCAAACGTGACGGTCAGATCGAGTTCAACGCCGGCTTTCGCTCGCTTGCCCTGCTGGCGGAAGTCGTCGTTAAAGTGTTCCGGAAACTGCCAGAAATGACTGTGCACATCGATGATTGACATAGGGGGCTCACTCGTTTGTATTCGGAACTGTGTGTTGGTGGTCACATCATCGGGTTGCTACAGTCGTCCTGCCTCTGCGGGCCGTTGATTTAGACGTTTCACCAGCCGCTGGCGTTAGCTCTCCGGTTGTTTCGAGGGGTTCCGCGGCGAGAACCGGACGCTAACGCGTTCCGGCTAATCAGGAAACTGTGCTTTGCGATTCCGCAGGCTCAACATTCTTATAGATAAACGTCGACCACAGCAGGCCCGCAGCGCAAAGAACTCCCATGTTGATATAGAAAATGGGATCCCATTGATCACGGCCGGTGTAGCCCTGACTGCCCAGCGAATCGGCGATGGCTCCAACGAGATACGTAGAGCTCATCGCGCCGAAGACGCCAACGGAATTCATCAGCCCGAACAACGCACCCACATGTTTTCCACTAATGCCAATCGCATTGGACCACCACAGAGATTGAGTGGCTTGAGTCGCGAAACAGGAAGCACCGGTGAAGAGCACGGCCAGCCAGGCGTTGGAACACATCAGGCCACAGCCCAATAACACGGACGACAGAAAGAAGCTCGCCCCACCGTGAATGCGTTTTCTGCCAACTCCCTTCCCGGTCACGAACAGATCCAGCAGATAACCTCCGCACAGAGTTCCCGCGGCGGAGCAAGCCAGTACTACCGACGACATCGCGCCGGCCTCGGTGGCACCGATACCTCGACCTTCCTTCAGATAACTGGGGAACCAGTTGAAGTAGATGTAACTGTTGAACGAAGCACAGGCCATGATCAAACTGAGAAACCAGATGCTCGGGTTCACAGAAAC
>CAIXQV010000847.1 GCA_903921605.1 uncultured Planctomycetaceae bacterium
ACGCTCTGCCGCTCGCCAAATGCTAAACCAGAATGTCGTGCAGCACTTCGCCGTGGACATTCGTCAGACGTCGCTGGATACCGTTGTGGTAATAGGTCAGCCGCTCGTGGTCGATTCCCAGCAGATGCAGCACTGTCGCGTGGTAGTCGTACCAATGTACCGGCTTTTCAACAGCCTTCCAGCCGATCTCGTCGGTTGCTCCATAGGCTACTCCATGCTTCAGACCAGCTCCTGCCATCCAGATGGAGAACCCATACATGTTATGATCACGGCCCGTACCGACCTGATCGGCACCGGATTGCGTAAACGGTGTTCTCCCAAACTCGGAGGTACACAGGATCAAAGTATCCTCCAGCATCCCGCGCTGGCGCAGATCCTTCAGCAGTGCCGCGACAGGCTGATCGAGTCGACCGGCTTCACGCGTATGATTCTCCTTCACGTCTTCGTGGCCATCCCAGTTAATACGAGGAGAACCAAACGAGCCACCGGAAAACAACTGCACGAAACGAACACCCTTCTCCAGAAGCCGGCGAGCAAGCAAACAGCGACTACCAAAATCAGATGTCTCCTCCTTGTCCAGACCATACATCAGACGAGTCGCTTCCGTCTCCTGCTTGAGATTCGTCACATCAGGAACAGCCAGTTGCATCTTCGCTGCCAGCTCGTAGCTTTTCATTCTTGCCAACAACGCATCTTCAGTTCCGGTGACCGCCAGATGTCGGCGATTAATCTCTTCCAGAAGTTTACGGCTGGCCAGATCAGAGCCAACAGGAAGCTCACGCGACGGAAAGAGATCGTAAATCGCCGGCCCCTGACTCTGAAAAGTCACGCCCTGATGTTGAGCGGGCAAAAATCCATTTGACCAGTTGATCGTGCCTCCAGCAGGAAGACCTCGTCCGTCCGGCAAAACAACATATGAAGGAAGCTCGTCCGTTTCACAGCCAAGGCCATAGGAAACCCACGACCCCATCACAGGAAAACCATTGAGCCGAAAGCCAGTGTTCTCTTCAAAAGTCGCAGGCGTATGATTGGCTGATTCCGCGACCATGGAACGAACAACCGTGAGTTCATCGGCAACCTCAGCGATGTGAGGAAACAGATCAGAAACCCACAGTCCACTCTGTCCACGCTGTTTGAACTCCCAGTCATTCTTTCGAATCAATCCGACCTGGTTGAAAAACGTCGCAGGTCGTTCTTCGGACTGCAAAGATTTTCCGTGAAACTTCTCCAGTTCCGGCTTGTAGTCGAACGAGTCGATATGACTCACTCCGCCACACAGACACAGGTGGATGACTCGCTTCGCCTTCACGGGAAGATGAGGTGTCCCTTTCGCTTCGGCCGGAACAGCATCAGCTCTCGCAATCCGATCCCTCATCAGCAATGAAGTGAAAGCAGCACCGGTGAGTGAAGCGGTGGAAAAATCGAGCACTCGACGTCGGGAGATTCGGTCAATCGTCATAGCACACCTCTAACAAGGGCATTGCCCTTAGCCCAATGCCATCTGCTGGTTGTTTCCCGTCGTCGGAGCGACGGGCGTACCGTACACCCGTCGCTCCGTCGACGGGCACTTCTTGTCTACTCAATTCGTTACCGCAAATACAAAAACTCATTACTGTTCAGAATCACTCTGCAGAACGCCGCAAGTCCCTGGCTCGCAACAAAATCGTCCGCCAGATCGATCTCCTCCGGAGTCGCCTCACGCCCGAAAGCTCTCAAATAAACTTGGGAGACCTGCATTTTGACGACTTCACCCGCTTCTTGTTTGACCTGCCCCGCGAAATTATCTGCCATGGCAAACACCAGCGAGTTATTCATCAGCGACAATGCCTGCAACGGAGTGATCGTATTCGCTCGCTTCGGCGCTGTGGTTGAGGGATCCGGACAATCAAATGTATCAAGAAACGGATTCCGTCCACCACGCGGCATAAAGCGATAGATCGTGCGACGATGAGTTTCAAAGGTCGCTTCCTCAAGCAGCTTGTAGAAATTGCTGCCTTTGAATTTGAAGTGCTCGACATCGCGATAACCACGGCCGCCGATTTCCGGATTCAATCGCCCTGTGACCACCAACACCGCATCGCGAAGCTCTTCTGCGTCCAGACGCTGAGGGGACTTTCTCCACAGGAGTCGATTGTCTGCATCAATACTGCTGTTAGCTTCAACAGGTGCCGAGCCTTGCCGATAAGTCGCTGAAGTCACGATCAACCGATGCAATGGCTTGAGCCGATATCTCATTGACTGAAACTGCACAGCAAGCCATTCCAGCAGTTCCGGATGGCTTGGCTGCCCACCGTTAAAACCGAAATCGCTGGGCGTGGCGATCAGCCCCTGACCAAAGTGGTAGTGCCAAACTCGATTCACCATGACTCTGACAAACAACGGGTTGTCATGATGAGTAATCCAGTCGGCCAGCCGAATTCGACGCTCTGCATCGGGAGCATCCGGAGCCAGTCCAAAGCCAGCCTCGCCTCCGGGCACAGCCGACAATCCGGTTGGCGTTACAACATCGGCGGGACTTCCCACATCGCCTCGACGCAGAACTCGCGAAGCACCTGGATTGGTTGAAATGCAAGCATACAACACCTGCGATTCGGATCGAACGATGCTGTCGCGTTCATTGCTCAACTGGTTCTCTTCATCCACCAATGCCTGATAGTTTTTATGCTGTGTTTCCGTCAGTCTCGCCAACATATCTTTGTCAGATACGTGGTTCATGTCTGATGCACCTGCAGAGGCGGCGACTTCCTCGGCCGTCAGTGCGCGATCGTAGAGCAAGGCTCGATCAATACGACCAGCCAGCATTCGATTACCGCCCGGTGGCCCATGACGCAGACCAAAGACGAGCTGAAACTTTCCTGCAGCATACTTTTGGAGTTCACCCGGTCGATACGCAGCACCATACGGCTTTCCATCGCGATAGCCAATAATTGTTCCGTCAGCCTGGTAGACGATGGCGAAGTGAACCGGCCGTTGAGTCGCCTCCGCTTCTTCCGTACCATTGAATGGCATTGTTCGGACAAAACCGTTGCTTCCGGCCATCCATTTGTGAGCCTCTCGTTCGCCAAACACAATCGC
>CAIXQV010000848.1 GCA_903921605.1 uncultured Planctomycetaceae bacterium
ATGGGAATTGACGGGAATCATGAGATGTTGGGGGCGTTAATTCTTTCCATGGTTCCCCTGTCCCCCAAAGCTTCGCCTCGTCCGGCAAATTCTGCAGTTACGCTGGCTCACCGAACCGCCGTTTCTGCCGACGATAAGGCGGCATCGGCAGTTTTTGCTCCTCGACAATGCGACGTTGTTTCGTCCATAGAGTTCTCATTATCGATCTCGCGTTCTATGCTCCCGCCTCCACCGCTTTGGATCGCGAATCACTCGGAGCTGCCCCATGGTCGTGCGTCTTATCATTGCTTTTCTGATTGTTCTTTCCGGGCAACTCTGCGGCTCAGTGCTGATCGCGCAGTCACCGTCAAATAATGAGTCACCCGATGTCGAGCGAGCAGACATCGTGCTGACGAACGGGATCATTCATCCGGGCGATGGGTCCGAACCGGTCATCGGCAACGTGGCGATTCGCGCCGGAATGATCGTCATGGTTGGCTCCGAGCAACCTCCCGAAGCGGATATCAGCGTTGACTGCTCAGGCCTCGTGATCTGCCCAGGCTTTATTGATCTGCATAACCATAGTGACGATCCGATCCTGGACCGGGATACTCGCGCAAATATCAATTACCTGTTGCAGGGATGCACAACCGTCGTCACTGGAAATTGTGGCAGCGGCCCGGTTGATGCCGCGAAGTATTTTGACACAATCGATAAGCAAGGCGCCGGCACTCATATCGCTCATCTCCTGCCGCAAGGAAGTCTGCGCAGTGAAGTGATGGGCAAGAGCGGAGGAAAGCCAACGGACGAGCAACTGAATCAGATGCGAACGCTTGCCGAAAAGTCCATGCAGGATGGTGTCTTTGGCATGTCTACCGGGCTGATTTATATCCCGGGGACTCTGACGGAGACTGAAGAACTGATTGAGATTGCTCGCGTCGTCGCGAAGCATAATGGTCTGTATGCAAGTCATATTCGCAGCGAGGGATCTGAACTAATCCCGAGTATCCTTGAGGCGATTCGCATCGGCAAAGAGGCTGGACTGCCCGTGCATGTGTCGCACTTCAAAGCGACAGGGAAAACGAACTGGGGTACGCTGCGACTCGCTGTGGATAAGATTGAGAAGGCTCGCGCGGATGGCCTCAAAGTGACGGCCGATCAATATCCATACACGGCTTCGAGCACCTCTCTGGAGGCGACGCTTTTGCCTGCGTGGTGCCGTGAAGGCGGTCGCGAAGAATTGAAGAAGCGTTTGAATGATGCCGAGACCGCCAGTCGCATTCGCGCCGAGGTGGCGAAGACGCTGGAAACTTCGTCACGCATTCAGCTTGCTTCCTGCAGTCTGAATCGAAGCTGGATCGGGCAGTCGATTGATGAAATCGCCACCGCTCAGAAACGTGAGGTTGTTGATGTGGTCTTGGAGATTGAACGCAACGGCGGCGCGTCAGTCATCAACTTCGGCATGCATGAAGACGACCTGCAAATGGCGATGCCACTGCCGTGGGTCGCAACCGCCAGCGACGGAGGAGCCAAGGTGCCCACGTCCAGCCAGCCTCATCCACGATCGTTCGGCACTTTCCCGCGCAAGATCGGCAGATATGCAATTGAGCAAGGCGTCCTTTCTCTGGCGGCCGCCATTCGAAGTGCAACAGGTTTACCGGCTGAGATCATGGGCTTGAGTGATCGCGGACTGCTAAAGAAAGATCTCGTCGCCGATATTGCCATCTTTGATCCGGCAACGTTTCGCGATCGAGCTACTTTTGACCAGCCCTATCTGACGCCATCAGGAATTCGCTACGTGCTCGTGGCCGGAAAGTTCGCCGTATACGACGGTCAGGCAACAGGAGTGCTCAACGGGAAATCAATCCGCAAGACGGCAAACAAGACGGCAAAGTAGTCAGCGTTGATTCGTTTAACGGCAAGCCGCAGGCGATTGAGTGCTTCTCATTCTTCCGTGGACTCATTGTAGCGTTGGCTTCAGCCAACAAACTTCTTCCATCGTAGCGTTGGCTTCAGCCAACGAGTCCACCAGCGACAGCCATGCGCGCCGAAAGCAGACTGAAGTCCGCACCACGAATAAGACCACAAGAAAAAGTTCTTTCGAAAAACTGCGAACCATATCGCGGCGTCCAGCGTCTTACCCGCGTTACACATTTGCTCCTGTCGCTGCAGGACAACTTTCAAAGGGATGTTGGTGCCTCCATGTTGATTTCACGATCGAGTTTCAAAGGACAAGTTGCTGAACAGGAACAGAATAGCGTCGCTGCCGCCTATACTTTTTCCAATCAGCACTTGCGCCTGTGACTCTCGGTCGTGTTCGGAATCCCTTTCGAAGCCCGGTGTCACAAACACCGGGCTTTTTTCGTGCCCGATGCGTAAGACTTTTTCGTAGCCGGATTCGTGAGAATTCGGAACGCCCCAATGTCAGACATCCGAATTCTCACGAATCCGGCTACGTTTAACTGACAGCTCACGATCACCAAACGCGGGGCAGTAGCTTAGACGGCAAAGCATCTGGCTGAAGACCAGAGGAGATGGATTCGAGCACCATCTGCCCCACTGCCCCACTGCAATTCTGCTCGTGCAATTCATTTCTCATCGGCGCGTTCGACTTCTGGTGAGGTTACCAGACTTTCACTCTGGTCAGGTTGGGTTCGAATCCCACACGCGTCACTCGTGCCCCATCACAGCTCGGTGGTGTATCGGCAGCATGTCGCTCTGATAAGGCGGCGGTGATGGTTCAATTCCATCCCGAGCTACTTGCATATATCCAGTTCAACATTGTTAACTCACAGGTGATCTCATGTTCGCAATTTGTCCACGGTTGAAACGGGCTCCACAACTCATTCGGGGTTGTGGTGTAACGGCAGCACGTCCGACTTTTAATCGGAATGGAGACAGTTCGAATCTGTCCGGCCCCAATTGTTCGTTAGTCAGAAATGCCTTTGAAGCTGGATTCGCATCCTGACTGCTGAACAACAAACGTGTGTCCAGGGAATCCCTCTTTGCGGTGTGGCCTAACTGGTAAGGCACCTCCCTGTTAAGGAGTTACATGCAGGTTCGAATCCTGCCTCCGCAGTTACTGATTCTCTACGCGGCAACAATCGACGCTGTTCGCAGAACGCATTCCGCGAACAGCCCGTCGCAATTAGCACTCCGTGAAGAATCATTCGGAAGGGCAAGCCAATTGGCGATGGCAACCGTCTTGAAAACGGATGAACTGCAAGGCCTTGAGGGTTCAACTCCCTCTCCTTCCGCTGACTTCGAACTCAGCAATCGATCTCGTGACATGATTGATTGCTGATGACGAATGACATGTGTCTCTGGCCGAGAGGCAAAGGCATCGGGCTTCCACCCCGAATAGGCGGGTTCAATTCCCGCGAGACACTTCAAGCTGACATCTCCCCAATGACAGCTGTTCACTGCGGGGTAGTTTCTGTTGGTAGAAATTCGTGACTTTGAACCACGAGTCCGCAGGTTCGAATCCTGCCCCCGCAAATGAGATCTCATTTCAAATTTGACATTGCAAATTTCAAATCTCCATTTTTTCTCAACGACGCGTTGGCCGGGCATTGGTGAGCCCAGTTGCCTGTAAAGCATCCGCCTGACGGCTGTGCAGGTTCAATTCCTGCCCAACGCACTGACACCACTCGGAAGGCAGCCGGATATGGTTGGCCGGGCCGCATTGCTAATGCGTGCCTCTTCCCAGAGATAAGGGTTCGAATCCCTTGCCTTCCGCTTTTTTCACTACTGAATCATTCCACTACTGTGTGTGACTTCGCATCTCGCCAAAATGGGCGGCCCGCATCGTGAACTGCCTCAGGAGTAGTTGGAGCTTGCTCAATTCCAGGTTTTCCAACGGCAATTTGATGCGACCTCTCCCGCTGGTTATGATTCCCTTATTGAAATACGCCCTCTTGACTGAGGGCCTCACGGGATCGCGGTGATAATCCGCAAAGTGGCTGGAGTAACCAATGGCGATTGATTCGTCAGAATGTCTGACGCGATATGAAGGACACGGTGTTCTGTTTGACTACCCGGGTTTCTGGGAACTGACGGAAGAAGTCGACGGCGACGATGTCCTGCTGACCGTATCCGCAGACGGAGCATGCTTTTGGGCACTCCGAATCCTGCGTGAATGTCCACGAGCCGAAGAAGTCGTGACCTCCTGCGTTGAAGCGTTTCAGGAAGAGTACGATGACACGGAAGTTCAGATCACCAAGGGCACTCTGGCAACAATGCCGGCGGTCTGTCGAGAACTCCAGTTTTACTGCTTCGAACTACTGAACTGCGTCACGTTGAGCAGTGTCCGAGCATCCGACATGAGTCTGCTGGCCTGGTGGCAGGGAACGGACCATGAACTGACTGATGTTCGCTCGGTGTTTGAACAGATCTCGCAATCTGTCAGAATACTGTCTTTGCACGGCTAATCTTCCAGCGGCAAAAATTGAGGCTGCGCACAGAATAACTGTACCGGAACTCTGCCGGATCGTATCTCCAGGACATTGCATTTTCATGAAGTCACCGACCTCACTGCCGACATCTGCCGAATTCCAAAAGCTTGCCAGCCACGCGCGGTTTGTTCCGGTTTACCGACAACTGACGGCTGACACGTTGACCCCCGTGACAGCCTACCAGCGAATCGCCACCGGACCCTGGTCATTTCTGTTTGAGAGCGTCGTCGGTGGTGAGCGAGTTGGTCGCTATAGCTTTGCGGGAAGTGATCCGTTTCTGATTCTTTCTGCAACCGGCAAGCAGATTACGATCGATCACATCGGCGTGGAGAAACGCGAGTTCTCCTGTGACGATCCCCTGAAAGTGCTCGACGCCGAAGTCGCCAAGTATCATGCGGCCACACTGCCAGCTCTACCTCGTTTCTGCGGCGGAGCCGTTGGGTTCGCTGGCTATGACGTCATCCGCTACACCGAGAATCTGCCCAACGTTCCCACCGATGATCGCCATCTTCCGGACATGACGTTCGCGTTCTACAGCTCGATGGTTGTGTTTGACCACATCCGCAAAGTTGTGCTGGTCGTCGTACTGGCAGATACAGCGAACGGCAAACTCGATGAATCCCGCGCGAACGCCGAAGGGCGACTCGATGTGATTTGTCAGCAACTTTCAATAGGTGCTGGCGATGTTCAGCTGACTGATATCGACCTGACTGTGGAACCCACTCCGGAGGTTCG
>CAIXQV010000849.1 GCA_903921605.1 uncultured Planctomycetaceae bacterium
ATGCATCGCTGTCGTTACGGAAAAGTCACGCCCGCGACGAACACTGAGTTCTGGCAGAATAAACGCGGCGGCAATGTGACTCGCGATCAACGCAATCGTCGCCAATTAAAAGCGGCCGGATGGTCAGTGCTCGTGATCTGGGAATGCTGGACTCGCGATATTGAAGGGCAACTCTTGCCGAGACTGCAGCGGTTTCTGAGTCAAGAACCGCAAAGCATCAGTTGACGGGGTCGGCTGTTGATACTGGCCTGCTGCATTTGCACCTTCTGAACAGCAAATTCATGCTAATCAGCATCGCAATGAGCCACAGATGTCCAATAAACAGCGCCGTGATCGTTCCGCCGCTCCGGACATCCGCAGATTGCCAAATGGTAAGCCCCGGAACAACTTTCTTTTCGTCATACTGACTGCTGGCTGCAAAGTGATGGAAACCAAATCCTGGTGAGTGCTCGTAGGGTAATTCATATTCGCCAGTATAGGCGAAGAACCCCCATCCGACTGACCTTTGGGGGATCCATGCGGTGAAGACGATTCCTGATTGATCCGTTGATGCATCAACCAGAATGTAGGGAAGCTTAATCCCAAACTCTGACCATACAAACTGCGACAGGGTACTCCAGATGAGGCTCAGCAGTAACAAGTACCGAAGAATTATTCGTGTCGCACGTTGCATGGGGCGAAAGCCGGAAAGTGATCGGAGAGCATTCTCGACATCGCCCGAAGAGAATCACAAAATCGCGTGGATCGGTTGGCCGTAATCAAGATCCAGCCGCTTGCGGCCGGGAACTTCCAAACGGCGAGCATCCAGGCCAAGCTGGTGCATCACCGTTGCATGCAAGTCGGTTACGTAATGCCGGTCTTCAACGGCATGGAAGCCGATCTCGTCGGTAGCTCCATGAGCAATTCCGCCCTTGACTCCGCCGCCAGCCAGCGCGACTGAGAAACCATACGGATGATGATCGCGTCCGTCGGAATTCTGGAAGCCAGGTGTGCGACCGAACTCCGTGCCGATCACGACCAACGTTTCGTCCAGCAATCCGCGTTCTTTGAGATCTCGCAACAGACCGGCAATCGGTTGATCAACCTGCTTGCAGAGTGTCGAGTGATTACTCTTCAGGCCACTATGAGCATCCCAGGATCCCGCGCCGCCGTTGCTGCCGTGAAACAGTTGAACGAACCGAACTCCGGATTCAACAAGACGTCGGGCCACAAGACACTGCTGGCCGAACGTCTTTGTTGGATCCTGATTCAGGCCGTACATCTCCTGAGTGCTCGCGGTCTCCGCCGAAAAATTAATCACATTCGGCAGAGCTGACTGCATGCGAAACGCCAATTCGTAAGATTTGATCCGAGCCTTCAACGCCGGATCATCGGGATACTCAATGGCGGACAAACGATTGAGCCGTCCCAGCAGTTCAAATTCGCTTTGCTGCTCTTCGCGATAAACTTCGGAACCCGGCGTTGCGAACGGCAGAGGATTCGCGGGGTCCACATTCAGGTGAATACCGGCATGTTCCGGGCCGAGATAATTGGCACCATGAGCACCCAATCCACCGCAGCAATCAGCGATCGGAGTCCCAATCACACAGAAGCTCGGCAGATTCTCATTCAACGTTCCGAGGCCATAATTCACCCATGAGCCGATCGTCGGAAACTGTCCTTCCAACGCATGTCGACCGGTATGAAACTGCAACTGGGCTCCGTGATTATTGTCCGTTGTCCACATTGAACGCACGATTGCGACGTCGTCAATCATGTTGCCCAGGTGCGGCCACCAGTCGCTGACGTCCAGACCACTTTGTCCTCGTCGCGAATGACCAATCTGCATCGGGTAAAGTTTGGGGTGTGCATGATGCAGTCCGGGGATAAACTCGCGAAGATTCTTTTTCAGATAGGGCGAATCGAGCACACTCTTGAACGGAGTTTCATCGACCGACATCCCGGAGTATTTATTCAGTGCCGGTTTCGGGTCGAAGGATTCCATCTGCGACATCCCGCCCACCAGAAAAATCCAGATGACGCTCTTCGCTTTGGGCGTCATGTGAGCCAGTCCGGACGGCAATCCCGCTGCGGTCGATTCCGAGGCTCGCACGATGCCGTCGCGCTGCAACATGGCTCCGAGTGCGAGCCCCGTGAAGCCCATGCCGATATCAGACAGAAAC
>CAIXQV010000850.1 GCA_903921605.1 uncultured Planctomycetaceae bacterium
ATGGGGACTCATGGAACTGACCAGATGATGGTGCAACGGTATCTGTGCATCGGTTCTCAAAAAGGTGCGTCGAAAGCTTTGATATCGAGCGGCTTTGTCGTGCTGGCTCAGTTCGCCTTGTTCCTGATGGTCGGGGTGGCTCTGGCGGCGTTCTACGATTTTCGCGGGACCGCTTCGGAGCTGAAGAAGAACGAAGAGTTCATCACTTTCATCGTCAATGAGATGCCGCCAGGAATGGTGGGCTTTACGATCGCGGCCGTGTTCTCGGCCGCAATGTCGACACTCAGCAGCTCCTTGAATTCTTCTGCCGGGGCCGTCGTCAGCGACTTCCTGCATAACGCGGGAACTCCCGAGCATCAGATTCGGATGACTCGCTGGATGACTTTGTTCTTCGGCATCCTCCAGATCGTGCTCGCCATTATCTTTGTTTCTATCAGCCTTGATCGGCTCATCGTTGACCAGGTGCTGGCGGTGGCGGGATTCTCCAGCGGTATTCTGGTGGGGGTCTTTACGCTTGGCGTGACAACTCGTCGCGTCGGCCAGATCAGCGCGATGTGCGGTATGATGGCGGGCACAGTGGTCCTGTGTTACGTGAAGTTCTTTACGGCGATTGCCTGGCCGTGGTACACGCTGATTGGTGCTGTCATCACAATCGTCTGCGGCCTGCTGGTGTCATTGATGCTCGACAAGCCCACGATGGATGTTCAAACTGAAGCGAATTGAGCCAGGGCCTGCCGATCCGTTTGTTACTCTCGGTTGCGCCTGGCACTTGCAGTCTTCATTTCCCATCTGACCAGGAATCACTGACCGTGCCCAACCGCTATTTGTTTCACCGCGCCTCGCTATTACTGGCTGTTTGTTTCCATTGGGTAAGCAGTCCCGTGGCACACAGCGATGAGCCGATTCGACATTCGTTCTTTATCGCCGGTCCCACGTTCACCGGGATTATTGATGAAGACGACAAGGAGATCTGGAACGCAGGCCGCCCTGCGGCTCGAGATGGCTTTGTGCTGCCCAATGGTAACGTGCTGATCGCATGGGGCGATGAAATTCGTGAGCTGACTCGGGAAAACAAAACCGTGTTTCACTACGTCAAATCCGCCGAGAATAGCGAGATTGGGACTGTCGAACGTCTCGACAACGGTCACACGCTGATTACAGAACTGGGCAGCAAACCAAGACTGCTGGAGGTCGCCTCTGACGGGAAAATTGCCGTCGAAGTTCCACTGCAACCGGAGACCGACAACGCACACATGCAGACGCGCATGGCACGCAAACTGGCGAATGGCAATTACCTGGTGCCTCACCTGCTTGCGTTTAAAGTGAAGGAATATTCACCGGACGGGAAGATTGTGAAGGAGTTTCCCACTGACGCTCAAGAACTCGGCGGTCGCGCTGCGGAGAACTGGCCGTTCACTGCGATTCGACTGGAGAACGGGCATACGGTGATCAATCTGACTCACGGTAATAAGACGATTGAAGTGGACGCCGATGGCAAGGTTGTCTGGATGATCAGCAACTCAGACTTTCCGGACGTTAAGCCGTTTGCAGACCCCTGTGGCGGTCAACGTCTGCCGAACGGAAACACCGTGATCGCCAGTTATGCGTCACAGCA
>CAIXQV010000851.1 GCA_903921605.1 uncultured Planctomycetaceae bacterium
ATCTGGACGCATGCCGATGAAACACGCTTTAACGAAGTCGTCTCCGGAGCCGGACCTCGCAGCACGCCGAGTGTGGCCAACGGTCGGGTCTACGCGCTCGGTGGAACAGGACTCTTGACATGCCTGAAGGAAGTGGATGGCACGGTCGTCTGGCAGAAGAATCTCGTCACCGATTTCGGAGCCCCGATTCCGATGTGGGGATTCTCCAGTTCGCCGCTCATCCTTGAAGACAAGCTGATCATCTTCGCCGGCGGGCCAGAAAAGAACGGACTTCTCGCGCTGGAATGTGCCACGGGCAACACGCTCTGGGGTTTCCCTTCGACGGACATGAACTACACCACGGCTCGCCCGATGACTTTGTGCGGCCAGTCGGTCGTCGTGTTCTGCGACAGTAAAGGAACGCATGCGATTGATCCGAAAGATGGTTCCGCTATCTGGACGTTCAAGCCGGAGCTGTGGAAAGGCCCGGCGATGGTGGATCCTCAGCAGATTGGTCCGGAAAGTCTGCTCGTCGGCCTTGGCGATGGCGTCGGCACAGCTCGACTGGAAGTCAGCAAGACCGAAGAGCGATGGACGGTGACGGAAGCATGGTCCTCGACCAAACTGCGTCCCTCGTTCAATGATAGTGTTGTGTTTGACAATGGCGTTTACGGTTTCAATCAGGCCATCTTCTCCTGCATTGACGCCACAACCGGCGAACGCAAATGGCAGGGCGGCCGTTACGGCTTTGGCCAGACGATTCTGCTGAAAAGGGCCGGCCAGATCCTCGTCGCTGCAGAAAACGGAGACCTCGTCCTGCTACAAGCCACGCCAGAAAAGGTGACAGAGCTTTCAAGACTGCCGATGCTCAACGACAAAACCTGGAACCATCCCATCGTCGCGGATAAGCGTCTGTTCCTTCGCAGCGGCAAGACTGCGGTTTGTTTGCAGTTGGCTGAGTGAAGGAGATAGTCGCGAAAGAGCGTCACAAAAAGGTGTAAGGAACCGAATACCACGGAAATCTCTGTAAGTCGTTACGAGCATTGCGCAGCACCTGTCTATTCAACGTTTGTGAAATCAACACCATGCTTGCCAGTCTCGTGGCTGTTCTGTGTCTCGCGATGTTGCTGACAGATCACTCGCCGATGCGACTCTTGCCAAACTTTTCCATCAGCCGCAGCGTTTCTTCGCTAACGTGGTGCTCGATACCTTCGCTGTCGATGGATGCGGTTCGCTCGCTGACTCCCAGAGCCAGCAGGAATTGATAGACGATTTCATGTCGACGCTGGGAAAACTGAGCAAGGCTGCGGCCTTTGTCAGTAAGGCTCACGGGAGCGTAGGGCTCTGTGTCAACATAGCCATCTCGCTTCATTCTGGCCACAGCGCGATTGACGGTCACGTGACTGACGGCAAATCGTTTGGCCAGATCTCGGACTCGGCATTCTCCCAGCCGTTCATGAAGCTCCGCAATCGCTTCCACGTAGTCCTGCGTCAGCTCGGTCGCGTGATCGCGACGAGTTCGCTCGTGGCCTTTGGTTCTGGTCTTCGTTTCTTTCACAAAAACTTCTCGCGGAGTCTTTTTGGTCTCTTTAGAGCGACAGGGTTTGAAAAGTCGCTAAATCGGTCGGAAGTGTAGAGTCCATGTTAGCGATTGTCACAGCTTCAGATCGAGATTCAGCGCACCGTTCGTTGGACTGCTGCAGCCCGCTGCAGCTTTCCGCTCCACAGCCTGCTGTGGACAATCGTTCTGAATTGTGGCAAGTTCAAGCCCAAGGTTTGGCAGCAGGCTGCCTGCACGAAAGCGGCAGCAGGCTGCCGCAGTCCAAGGGGAGCCGTCTGTGCAGCAGGAATTACTTTTACTGGTTGGCTATCATATTCGTGGTCCTGCTGTCGAATCGTCCGTCCCTCAGGCTCAGAACTGAGTGGCCTTTTTGTACTTACTGAAACCCCGATCCCATGTCGCGAATTCGAGTTGTCTTTTCGATAGGAGCCATGCATGGAGGCGGCTCAGAGCGACAGCTCGTATTGGCGCTGCGACATCTGGACCGGGCAAAGTTTGAACCTTTTCTGTACCTGGTTTATCGGTCAGGCCCCTTACTGGATCTGGTTCCGGC
>CAIXQV010000852.1 GCA_903921605.1 uncultured Planctomycetaceae bacterium
CTGACAAGGACCGCCTGCAGAGCATCCAGGTCGGCATCGACATCATTGAACAATACTCCAGTGGCTGCGGAGACGTTCAGAGTTTGACCAACGACGGCCCCGTACTTGTCATTATCAGCCACAGGCCGACTATTCTGAACCAACAGGTTAGCGGTCCCCTCGGCCGACTGGGCACCGTCAGAGACCCGGTACCGGAAGGAATCTGTTCCCACGAATCCTCCGGCGGGCGTATACGTGAATGAACCGTTGGACTGGAGTGACAGTGTTCCGTGCTCTGGTCCTTCCCCCGCCACCAAAGTAACCGTTAAGTTGTCATCGTCCAGATCTGAGTCATTCTGCAACACACCGGAGACCGCAGAAACGATCAGCGGTCGGTCATGGCTGATCGAATAATAATCGGTTCTGGCAACTGGCAGTCGATTAAAGACTCGGATCGTGACAATTGCCTCTGCACTTTCCAGCAAACCGTCCGAAACTCTGTAGCCAAACGTATCTGCACCGACAAAGCCTGCGTCTGGCGTGTAAACAAAAGAACCATCTGGATTCAGCACGACGCTGCCATGAGTCGGATTTAAACCCCCGACAATGCTCAACACGTCGCTATCGCGATCTCCGGAATATGCCAGGAGACCCGGAGCCGCAATCGCAATCGAATGATCATGAGCAGCGGCGAACGAACGATAGGCGGTCCAGGGGCGGTTATTCGTGACCGTAAGCGTCACGGTTTCGGAGTCACTGTATTCAGATCCATCGAATGCCTTATAGACAAAAGAATCAACGCCTGTGTAGTTTGATGCCGGTGAATAGGTAAAACTACCGTTCGCTTGAAGCTGCAAAGTCCCATGTGATGGCCCAGTGACCAGCACGGCGGTCAGAGAATCGGCATCAACATCAAAGTCGTTGGCAAGAACTCCGTTTCCCACAGCAACCGTGCGGATACGATCATGCACCACGGTGTAAGTATTTGAATTCGCCACCGGCGCAGAATTGGAAACACTGATTGAGACGACCACCGGTGCAGAGGTCACCAGGCCATCCGTGACACGATAGGAAAACGAGTCCGTCCCTGAGAATCCCGCGTCTGGTGTGTACGAGAATGAACCATTGCCATTCAGGCTGAGGGTACCGTCAGACGGGCCGGCATGTAGACTCACGACAAGTGCGTCGGTGTCTGCATCGGTGTCGTTCTTCAGAACTCCGTTGGCAGCCGAAACACTGAGTGTATCGCCCTGATGAATCTGGAACGAATCAGTACGACCGACGGGACTTGCATTCGTGATGCGGATTGTGGCGGTCACCGGAGCTGATGTCACAATGCCGTCTGTCACGCGGTACTTAAAAGTCACATCGCCTGTGGCTCCTGGTTCCGGGGTATACACAAACGTCCCGTCACTGTTCAGTACGAGCGTACCGGTAGCAGGTGCTGTATGCAGGATCACCGACAACACATCATCGTCATCATCAATATCGTTGGCGACCACACTGTTAGTGGTCACAACCAACGGACGATCGTGTCGGACGTTGTAGAAATCAGACACGCCGATTGGAGCAGTGTTTGAGACCTTGATACTCACAGTCGTCGGGGCACTCGTGGCGAGGCCGTCTGTGACCGTGTAAGTGAACGTATCTGTGCCAGACCATGCGACATTTGGCTGGTACAAGAAGTCACCATTGGGCTGAACCGTCAGCGTTCCATGGACCGGTGACGCGGACACCGACAGTGTCAGGGCATCGTTGTCGGCATCGACATCATTGCTTTTCAGGTCAGCCGCACTGATCACGAGAGATTGCCCAGCGGGTGTGTAGAACTAGTCTTCGCCCGCATTCGGAGCGTTGTTCAGAACCTGAATCGAGGCGGTAGCAATTTGACTGAGGTTGAAACCATCGCTCACTCGGTACGTGAAGCTGGTTGTTCCTGTGTATCCGGAATCCGGATCAAAGGAAAAAGAGCCATTCGAATTTAACGAGAGCGTTCCATGCGCCGTGCCGGAAACCAAGGAAACAGTCAGCGTGTCGTCCTCTATATCGACATCATTCCGCAATACGCCATTCGCGGCCGTCCGCGTCGAGATGCGATCGTGTCGAACGGTATACAGGTCGTTAACGGCCCACGGAGCGAAGTTCGTGACGGAGAGTGGAAC
>CAIXQV010000853.1 GCA_903921605.1 uncultured Planctomycetaceae bacterium
GCAGCAAGACACGTCGAAACAGCTGCGTCAGACGAGTCGCATCAGCGGAACTTTCACGCAGCACGACAGCAGCCAGTGCCTGAGCAGCTTCCAGATAAGTGCGGTCGTTCAGCAGTACCAGCGATTGCAGAGGCGTGTTGGTCCGAGTTCGCCGAACGGAACATTTTTCGCGAGTCACTCCGTCGAAGGCCAGAAACGCAGGCGGTGGAGCCTGTCGTTTCAGGTATGTGTACAGACTTCGCCGCCATCGCCCCTCTCCCTGATCCGGGACATAAGTATCTTCCGCGTTGTACGACACTTCTTCCCACAGACCGGGCGGCTGATACGGTTTGACACTCGGGCCCCCTACTTTGGTCTGCAACAGTCCGGAAACTGCGAGCGCCTGATCGCGAATCATTTCCGCCGACATCCGATAAGCGGGACCTCGTGCCAGCCAGCGATTCTGAGGATCAACAACTTCCTGACTGTCGACAACAAACGCAGAATCCTGACGGTAGGTTCGGGAAGTCACGATCCGCTTCAACAGAGCTTTAACGTCCCAGCCGCTGTCTCGAAATGTGACGGCCAGCCAGTCCAGCAGTTCCGGGTGAGTCGGCGGTTCACCCTGAGTGCCAAAATCGTTCATGGTTCGCACGAGACCGTCCCCGAAACACTGAGCCCACAGCCGATTCACGGCGACTCGCGCGGTCAGCGGATGATCCCGCGATACGATCCAGCGGGCGAGTCCCAGTCGATTTCGAGCGGCAGCCTCAGGCCATTTTCCGATGACAGCAGGAACATCCGGCTGCACCAGGTCGCCTGGCTGATCATACTGACCTCGCAACAGGACATGTGTTTTGCGGGGTTCCGGCAGTTCCTCCATCACGAGTGTTGTGGGGATGGACGCACGGAACTCGCGTTCAGCCTGCTGAGTTGTCTGCACAAGTTCTCGCGCTGTCTGCAGCGACGGGTCACCATGCTGATCGATGAAATAGTCCTGCAGCACCTCTGTATCCGAGCCGCTGCGAACATTCGATCTGGTCTCAATAATTCCACGAATGCGATCCGCATGAAACCAGTCGGAAACGGTCTGCTCGCTGAGTGATCGCTGCAGGATCCGTAATTCATCGATCGTACCGTAATATCCCAGCCCGGAATCCCGCCGACCGATCCGCAGCGGTTCGGAATTATTTGTATTGCCAGTCAGCGAGTCGCGTCGAATATCCACGGGCGCAGGATGTCCGTCGATGTAGACTCGGAGACCCGCAGCCGAACGACTCCCATCGCAGGTAACGACGACATGATGCCACTGGCCGGACCGGGCGGGCTGCTGAGTCGCCACTTCAAGAGCACTCAGCCCCCACCGTTCCACCAGGTTTACAAAGACTCGCCCCTTCTGCCACAGCAATTCAACACCCCGCCGATCACCTTCGGGTTCGATCTTCGACACGGGGCAGCTTAACGAACCATCAGGCAACACCCACAATCCGATCGTCCATGGAGCATCAGTGGAAAAATCGGCCAGTGATACTTCCACGTGCTGAGTCGCATCAAACGTTGCCGCTTGTGCTCGAATTCCCGGCCGAAACTTCAACCCGGTTCCGGCCACCGTCGACAGCGACTTCAGCGGAACTGCCTCAAACGCTTCATGAAACAGCGTGCCATCCGTCGGAACCACAGGCAGCGACGTCAGCGCTGTTGCTTCCCAGACTGACAGTCGCGAATTCAGATCCTCTCGCCGCTGATCGAACACTGTCTTAGCATCCGCCGCAGCAGTGGAAAGATCGGCCAGCTGGCGGTCCATTTCCGGAGCTGAAACCGTCATCACCGGCGGCGGATCATCTTTCGTAATCAGACCGGTTTCAGGCACGTTGTTGAAGAACGA
>CAIXQV010000854.1 GCA_903921605.1 uncultured Planctomycetaceae bacterium
TCCTTGTGGTGTCGGAGTGGCAAATTGTCAGTAATTGCTCATGATCCGGAGCGTGTCAGAGTTATCGCTGATCATTTCTGAGCAACCGAGTACCGTTCCATGCCCCATCGATCGCGTTCCGAGTTGCAGGCGTCTGTTTGTGTTCTGAGGCAGAACCACACCGACGACCAGCAAATTTTTACACGGCTGATGTTCGATCCCGCGCTTCGCACCCTGCTGATAGTGTTGATCACAGCGTTAGTTTCAGCGTGTTCCGCTGCCCATGCGCAAACTGAGCGAACTCTGGATTCTGAGGGAATCCCTGGCACACTAATTCTTGTCGGTGGTGGTGAGGTTCCCGAGGGCGCCACTGAGCTTCTCAAAAAGAACTTAGCGGGTGCATCCATTCTGATTCTTGCCGATGCCTCTGCAGAACCACGCGAGGCCACTGAATCGGCTCGGCAGTGGCTGAGCGAAGATGGTCTTTCAAATGTCATTTCCGTTGATTCGGGACTCCCGGCGCCGGAGAAGTTTGCGGAGACAATTAAAGCGATTGAGAAGGCCGGCGTTGTCTGGATCTGTGGCGGGCAACAATCACGGCTTGCAGAAACGTATGCTGGCTCCGGAGTGGAGAATGCTCTTCGAGCGATGCTGCAACGCGGTGGCACAATCGCTGGCACATCTGCCGGAGCTGCCATCATGTCGAAAGTGATGATCGCCTCTGGGAAAGATCAGCCTGAAATCTCAGTCGGTTGGGATCTTCTGCCGGACGGCATTGTTGATCAGCACTTTAGCGAACGGAATCGACTGAATCGTTCTCGAATTGCCGTCGATCAGAATCCGGGTTGTTTTGGACTCGGGATTGATGAATCGACGGCAGTGATTGTCTCAGGCAGAAGTCTTCAGGTCATAGGGAAGGGCAAGGCAACGGTCCTTCTGGCGAAGTGCAATTATCGCGATGCTGAGTCGTTTGAGATTGCTGCCGGCGGAGTTGCCGATCTCACGCAGTTGAGACGCTCAGCTCTGCAAAGGAAATCGGGAGTCAATCCCGGTGAGCCAGTACATGTTCCTCCGGAATTGAAATCTGGATCACTGGTCATTGTCGGCGGAGGCTCAATGCCGAAAGATGTGGTTGTTCGATTCATCGAGCTCGCTGGAGGACGCGATGCCAGAATCGTCGTACTGCCAACAGCCGTTTCTCGGAGTGAGGCGACCGACGAAGTCCCGGGGTTCCTGAAACGGGCTGAAGTCGCGAACATCAGAGTGCTGAATCAGCGATATGGCGAAGTTGAAACGGACGCATTTCAGTCTGCCGTGAAATCGGCGACCGGCGTATGGTTCGGTGGCGGTCGTCAGTGGAATTTTGTTGACGCCTATGACGACACCACCGCCGTTGAGTTATTTCACGACGTGCTTCGTCGCGGTGGCGTTATTGGAGGAAGTTCCGCGGGAGCGACGATTCAGGGTGAGTTTCTTGTACGGGGCCATCCGCTGGGTAACACCGTCATGATGGCAGAAGGCTACGAAAGAGGATTTGCGTTTCTGCCCGGCGTTGCGATTGATCAGCATTTTGCTCAACGAGGTCGTCAGCCTGATTTGTTGCCTGTGGTCCGCCGTCACCCAAAGTTGCTGGGGATTGGGATTGATGAAGGCACCGCTGTCGTCGTGACCGGCTCAAAAGCTGAGGTCATCGGTCTGCATTCTGCACATTTTGTGTCGGCTCAACATCTCAAGTCGCTGCCTCCGGAGACGTCCTTGCCAATGGATGTGAGTTCCGCTGCCGCTCTTTACACAACCTTGAATACCGGCGATTCGATTGAGCTGCAGACTTTGATGAAAGATCAGCCGTGAAATTGCGGGTTGCTTCGCCCTCTTGGACTGCGGCAGCCCGCTGCCGCTTTGGTGCAGGCAGCCTGCTGCCGAACCACGATAGTGAACCTGTGTCGTTCGAAACAGTTGTGTCCACAGCAGGCTGTGGAACGGAAAGCTGCAGCAGGCTGCAGCAGTCCAAACAACGGGGGCAATACCAACTCAGTTCACGAGGCACGGTCGCAGCGAAGGTAATCACACTACTCAATCGCCCGCAGTCCAATGTTGAATTTCAGCGCCAGTAAGCGCAGCAGGACAACAAGCGTCACGCTGATAGCAAAGTCGGCCGACGTTGGCAGAGGCAAGAGCTTACAGCCAATCAGGACCCAGCCTCCCAGAAAAGCGCACGTCGCGCACAGGGGGGTCATGGGACGGAAGAGACTGGGAACTTCGTTGCATGCGATGTCTCCGATCACACCACCGAATGTTCCGGTCATGACTCCGAAGAGCACTGCCACAAAAGGAGCGACATCCTGCTCCAGGGCGATCTCCGTTCCAAGGATACTGAAGAGACCCAGACCGAGTGCGTCCGGGAAATACAAAAACGTCTCGACCCAATCAGGGACACGGGGAATCATCGACACGGCAGCGGCTACGAAGAACACAATCACCGGATACCACGAGTACTGAATCCAGAACAGCGGGTGACGGTCCAGCAGCACATCGCGCAATGTGCCTCCACCGAACGCTGTCATGAACGCAACGGAAAAGACTCCGACAAAGTCCATACCTTTGCGGCGTGCGAGAAGAACTCCGAAGATCGCGCCGCTGATCACTGCGGCGACTTCGATTACCAGCATCATGGTGCAGGCTTCTCCGGCAGGGAATGCTCCGGAGGAACAGTTGTCGGCGGGCCACCCTCAGGAGCCGGGCGATTGGCGATGATCGGGTTGCCCGTCAGATCCACTTCAACCCATTCGACCGGGTTTCTGAAGTCCAGACGGAACGAGCGTTCACGGATCTCCTGTTCCTGGATCAACTGATAAACATAAAGTTCGATGACATCCAGTTTCCAATCCAACTTCTGCATTTCGACCTTTTCTCTGACAAGATCATGAACTCGAGTTTGCAGGTTCGCTATCGATGCGACGGACTTGGGATCGCTGGACGTGGGATCAAACTTTAGTTTCATGCCGATCTGCAGCATCCCCGGAGTATCTTTGTGCAGCTTTCGTTTGCCGCCGTTGACCCGAGGAGCAGAGCCGGGGAACTCGGCAACAATCGCCTCCTGTAACGGCATGAACGGCATCAGATGCAGGGTCCAGTAGCCATAGAGAAATGCGGTCGCACAAATCCCCATCAAAAACATGGATGCCACGACCTTGCGTCCGGTCAAAAATGGGCGACTGGTGGGCTCTTCAGGATTTGACATGGAATACATCTCGGCGAATTAACAGGGATTGATACGTCGCAATCTTAGACCGGAGATCGTCGAAGTCAGCCCAATATGGGCAGTCTGGACAGCCAGATTCCCGCGAACGATGCGAAGCCGCGTAAACTCTGACACTTTCTCGTTGACGTTTGGGCTGTCGATCTTTTACAGTTCCGCTCATGAGCTTCAGCATCATCAGCATTCAGATTAACGGACTCGGCGGCATTATTACCGCTCGACCGCCGCTTTATGCCTGAGGATCGCAGAAACTGAATTTCGCAGCCCTCAGGACACCCTGAGGGTTTTTTTATTGGTACCGAAAGTTTTCGACATGTCCCGTATCCAGCTATATGACACAACCTTGCGTGATGGTTCTCAGGGAGAAGGCGTAAATTTCTCGCTGCAGGACAAGCTGATGATTGCTCAGCGGCTGGATTCATTGGGATTTGACTACATTGAAGGCGGATACCCACTCTCCAATCCCAAAGACGAAGAATTCTTTCAGCGAATAGCTGACATGGATCTGAAACACGCCCGCGTTTCTGCTTTTGGGATGACTCGCCGAAAAGGCGTTGCGGCTGAAGACGATATTGGCATGCAGGCACTGATTCGATCAAAAGCTCCAGCGGTGACCATTGTTGGCAAGACGTGGGACCTGCATGTCACGGAAGTCCTGCGAGTCTCGCTGGAAGAAAACATTGCGATGATCAGGGACTCCATCGGGTATGTCGCATCAGAAGGACGAGAAGCGATCTACGACGCGGAGCATTGCTTCGACGGCTGGAAGGCGAATCCTGACTACGCCCTGCAGACATTGCAGGCCGCAGCGGACGCCGGAGCCAGCATGATTGTGATGTGCGACACCAACGGAGGAACATTGCCAGAACAAATTGCGGAGTTTGTTTCAGCTCTGAAGGCCGCAGTGAAAGTGCCAATCGGAATCCATTGCCACAATGACTGTGAGCTGGCCGTTGCAAATTCGTTGGCGGCTGTGAAGGCAGGCGCGATACAGGTTCAGGGAACAATCAACGGCATTGGCGAACGTTGCGGGAATGTGGATCTTGTTTCTGTCGCCGCAAACTTGAATATCAAACTGGGTTACGAAGTTCTTGTCCCGGGTGGAATTCAAAGGCTGACTGAGCTGTCTCGCTATGTGTACGAACTGGCCAACATGAATTTTCGTTCGGGTCAGCCATTTGTCGGCACAAGTGCTTTTGCTCACAAGGGAGGCATGCACGTTCATGCTGTCAATCGACTGGCCAGAAGTTACGAACACATTACTCCCGAAGCTGTTGGGAACGAACGCCGGATTCTGATCAGCGAGTTGTCCGGTCGATCCAATATCGTGGCCAAAACAACGAAGTTCAACATCAGTCAGGACAACGAACTGATGACCAGGATTCTGAACGCCGTTCAGGATCTGGAGAACGAGGGATATCAGTTTGAGGCGGCAGAAGCGTCGTTTGATTTGCTGGTGATGAAACAGGCTGGCAGTTATCAGCCCGCGTTTCAGCTCGAACATTATCGAGTGCATGTTGAAAATCAGGCCCGCGACCCCATGACAGAAGCTGTGATCAAGCTGGCAATCGGCTCAGCTCGTCAGCACGTTGTCGGCGAAGGTGATGGCCCAGTAAATGCTCTGGATAGCGCGTTGCGAAAGGCGCTGACACCAGCATATCCGGGACTCGCGGAAATGGCTCTTGTCGACTACAAAGTCCGTGTGATCAACAGTTCAGAGGGAACTGCAGCCAAGGTTCGAGTTGTGATTGAAAGTCGCGATCGCAACAGTGTCTGGAGTACTGTTGGCGTGAGTGAAAACATCATCGAAGCCAGCTGGATCGCTTTGGTGGACGCGGTCGAATACAAGATTCACATGGATCGTGGAGTCATCCGAAGCGGTGGCAACGGCTGAGGTTTCCACCTGAGAATTCTGCCGAAGTGTCCGCATACTTGTGTCATTGCTTCAGTTCTCTTCTGATTCCTGCGATGGGCCATGACTGACTCAGATTCCTCCATAGCGCCTGAGTTACTCTCCGTGCTGCGAAACCCAGCGGATGGTTCCGCCTTGGTTGTGGATGCAGGCGGCGTTGGTGTCAAATCGCAGGATTCAAAGGCTCGCTGGCGAATCATCGATGGGATTCCGAGATTCGTCAGTGATCAGCATCTGGAGAGTTTTGGTCACCAGTGGACAACATTCGAAGTGGCGCATGATGATGAAGATCGCGCGACGTTTGAGGCGAAGACTGGTATCGCTCTGAATCAGCTTCGCGGAATGCGGGTGCTTGATGCCGGATGTGGTGGCGGTCGATATTCGAAGATCTGCGGTGAAAATGGTGCCGTTGTTGTCGGGGCGGACCATACTCGAGCTGTCGATAAAGCTCGTAATCTGTGTGCGCATCTGCTCGATGTGCATTTTGTTCAGGCAGATCTGAAGCAGCTTCCGCTGGAACAGGCCTCGTTCGATTTTGTTTTCTCGATTGGCGTAATGCATCATGATGCCAACACGCGAGCTGTATTCGATGCCGTCGCGAGAATGGTGAAGCCGGGCGGGCGCTACTCGGTCTGGCTCTACCGCCGAAATCAATGGTGGCAGGAACTGATCAATACCGGCCTTCGTGCTTTGACTTCAAGATTACCGGCGGCCGTGTTGATGCCGTTTTGTCATCTTGGGGCTATTCTGGGAAGCATTCCGATGGTGAATCGGACTCTCAACAAGGTCGTCAATTTCAGTGCGCACCCGAGTTATGAAAACCGAGTGTGTGATACTTTTGACTGGTGGGCCCCCAGGTTTCAATATCATCACACTGTGGATGAACTGAGGGGTTGGTTTGCGGAAGCAGGATTTTCGCAGCTGAAAGAATTGCCCCCCGAAAAGTCGGGCCGGTTTTATCGCTGGGCCTATGAGAATAATCTGCTGATCGGCAGCGGCGTCAATATCACCGGAATTCGCCAATAATTGCTTCATTGAGCAATGCGATTTAGACTTGCCATTCGCGGAAGTTCGATTTTCGAGTGATCCGCATCAACGAATCCTACGATGGCGTCCTTCACTCAAGGTGCTGGACTCCGTTTTCTCAGAGAGCAACACAGGTTTCTCTGCCTGTCAGAACAGACGATGTCAGAAATAACACCTGAATTTACCAATCGTGAACTTAGCTGGCTGGAATTCAATCAGCGAGTTCTGGACGAGGCCTGTGATCCATCTGTACCGCTGTTGGAACAATTGAGGTTTCTCGCGATTACCGCCTCAAACCTTGACGAGTTCTTCATGGTTCGTGTCGGCAGCCTGCTGACTTCGATCAGAGCAGGTGAGACGGCTCCGGATCCTTCGGGGATGTCACCGCTCGAACAGATCAATGCGATCAGCATTCGAACTCAGAAGATGGTTGCCGATCAGCATCAGGTTTACCTGCGACAGATGGAGCCGCATCTCGCCGAGGCAGGAATTCGTCGACGGCGTCCCAGTGAACTGAATGATCGTCAGGTCGACTTTGTGGACACGGTTTTTCAGGAACAGATTCAGGCGGTGCTTACCCCGATCGCCGTCCATGATCCGGCCAGGTTTCCGCTACTGTTCGGTCGTACTGTGAATGTTGCCGTGCAGTTGAAAGGGAAGTCGGAGGCTGAGCCATTTCGTTTTGCCGTGATTCCATTCGGACGATTTGATTTGCGATACATCACGTTGCCAAGCGCGGGCGGCTATGAGTTTATCCTTACAGAAGATGCTATCACGTTGATGGCCGGACGATTCTTTCCGGGTGAAGAAGTTGTTGCGACGGTCCCCTTTCGAGTCACTCGGAACGCCGATTTGACTGTCAGTGACGAAGATGGCGCTGATTTGCTGGCCGAGATGGAAGATGTCCTGGACTATCGCAAAGACAGCTTCTGTACTCGTGTTGAAATCTCCGACCAGGTGACCCGTCCGATTCTTGAGTTCCTGAAGGCACTGTTGCGTGTCGGTGAGCGAGATATCTATGTTGTGCCGGGGCCGGTTGGTCTGAGTGACCTGATGCAGCTTTCCAACGTTAGTGGATTTGATCAGCATTTGTATCCCGCGTGGTCACCCTGTGATTCTCCGAAGATCGATCCTTCCGAGTCGATTTTTGACACGATGAAGTCTCAGGACGTGATGTTGTTTCATCCTTACGAGTCATTTGAACCCGTGTTGCGATTGCTGGCCGAAGCTGCTGAAGATCGTGACGTCGTTGCGATTAAGCAAACCCTCTACCGCACAAGCAGAAACAGCCCGATGGTCAAATCGCTGATGCGAGCGGCGGAGAATGGAAAGAACGTTACCGTCATTGTGGAGTTGAAAGCTCGTTTCGATGAAGCTCGCAATATCGAGTGGGCAAGGCAGCTTGAATACAGCGGAGTACAGGTCATTTATGGTGTACGCGGTTTGAAGACGCATGCCAAAGCCTGCATTGTCGTGCGTCGAGAGCCACAGGGATTTCAGCGATATTGTCACTTCGGCACCGGTAACTACAACGAGATCACCTCACGGTTTTATACGGACCTGAGCCTTCTGACCTGCAATCGCGATCTGGGGAATGATGCCATTTCCTGGTTCAACGCGGTGACCGGATCATCACAGATCCAGCAGTTTTCGCAGATTGAATCGGCACCGATTGGTCTGCGTGAGAAGCTGCTGGAAATGATCAATGTCGAAAAGGAACGAGCCCGCAATGGAGATAAGGGCCATATCATTTTGAAGCTGAATTCTCTGGCTGATCCAGTCATGATCTCCTCGCTATATGAAGCGTCGCAGGCAGGCGTGGAGATCGAACTGAGCATTCGCGGTGTATGTTGTCTCAAGCCTGGAGTTCCTGGCATGAGCGAGAACATCCGCGTTACGAGCATCATCGATCGCTTTCTTGAGCACACGCGAGTTATGTATTTCCACCACGGTGGCGACGAGCGGGTCTTTATTTCAAGTGCCGACTGGATGCCTCGTAATCTGGATCGCCGCGTTGAGTTGCTGATTCCTGTGCTTGACGACAACTGCAAACGCAAAGCCATCAATATTCTGAAGACCTGCCTGCGGGACAATATGAAGGCACGCACGCTGACCCCTGATGGCTCTTTCGAGCAGCCTACTGGTTCTCCTGTGAAGCCTTATCGCAGTCAGCTTGAGTTTCAGCGGAGATCTCGCGAAGCCGCCGAGAATGCATTTGAGAGAAATCGTACTACGTTTGTTCCGGTGGAGCCGAATTCATAGCTGGCGAATAAAGTTTGGCAAGCGGGCCAAAGGGAACGAGCGGATAACCTGAGACTTTTTGCATGTAACTCAGGTACGGTTCGCCAAGGTAAAATGCTATGCGGCGATCTTTGAGCACACTCCCGACGGCGATGTAGACAGTCCAGATGCCGGTTAAAACGGCGTGATCCAGTGTCATGGTAGGCGTAAACCAGATTAATCCGAGGAAGCTCAGATAAACAGGGTGCCTGAGATAGCGATAAGCTCCGCGAGGAGCGAAGTCGCGGCGAGGCATCTTCTTATGCTGGTACCAGTGCATCCATTGAGTCCAGCCCGTCTGGAAACCGAGCCCTGTCAGATGAATGCTGTAGAGCATGCTGGCCCACGAAAACAAAAAACAGCCCACAACAGCGTTTGCCGCCAAGCCGTCCAGATCCCACAGGATGGTTGTAGTCCGTTGCCAGAAGGCAAAAATTAACCACAGGCTGACGCACGTACAGACGCAGAAGAAAGCACCGTAGAACTCTGTTGGAACCCAATGCTTCAATGCCGATCGAGTTCTCGGGTGCAGCAGGAGGCTGTGAGGAATGGCAAACTGCAATGCCAGCAGGCAGTCAATGAATATCCATGAGCCGGAAGATTGAGTCGCGCCATAGCGAAGGAACGAAAACAGTCCGACAACAGTGACGGCAAACAGTGCCTGAGTTCCTATCCCAAATGCGAATCCCGCCAGGCGACGAAAGGAGAACTCTGAGGATGCCTGATTGGTACATTCAGCATAAGGTAGTGATGCAGACATTTCAGACATCCTTGTTCTGAAAACTTATACTCGCACGTTCAGCCACCCTGCTGAATCAATTCACTAACATGTCACAGACGACGAGATGTGCCTTCTGCGCTCGTTGAGGAGATCGTCAATCATGACAACGAGCGTCAGATCTTTTCCGCAATGAAGCAACCATACTTCATCGCCCTCGTGTTGTAGGCGTCGAGAAGTGTTTGGAATCGATCAATGAAGATGACCTGCTCCGGATCAATTATCGACGCCACTCGGCGTATACCGAATCGATTGACTCGATCACGGCAGATTTCCCATGTTCTGGATACCCGATCGGTCCAATCGTGAACTCGAGTCATCTTCAGGCCTGCGGATGTCAGCCAGTCGCAATAGTCCTGTTCGGATCCCAGCGAAGGGCAAAAGAATCCCTCGCAAACGTCGTACACAAGTTTTGACTGTGATTCGGACAAAGGTGAGTCACCGGCAAGCCACGCACAAATTGCAACCTTGCCTCCCGGACGCAGCCAGGTCGCCATTTTTCGAAAGAACGCGGGCTTGTCGAAAAGATGTTCCGTGCATTCAACGCTCCATGCGACGTCAAAGCTGCCGACGGGGAATTCTACTTTCTCAGCATCTTCACACAGAAATGACGTTTTGGCTGAGGTGCCAGCGAGTCGAGATGACCACGTTGCATAGCGCTTCTGGAAAGAGCTGATCGTCACCCCTGTGACTTCACACTTCAGGTGTCTAGCGAGATGAATCGATGAGCCACCCATTCCGCAGCCGATATCGACTACTTTGTCTCCCTGACGAATGTCGGCTTCTCGCGCGAGCTGTTCGGTCAATTGACGTGCTGCAACTTTGGGAGATTCATTGGCAGACCATAGTCCATGATGGATATGCTGCCCCCACAGTATTCTGTAGAAGATCGTGGAAATGTTGTAGTGTTGTCTGATAACGTTTTTCTGAACGTCCGGGCAAGAGATCATTCTCAACTTACTCGCTGCAGGATTATGCTGTGTGTTTCTCGCCAGAGCAGGTGCTAAGGAGCATCGCCTGAAGCGATCCACAAATCGCCATGAATTATCAGCTGATCGGCTACACCGACAGCACCCAGTGCTTTTCGAAATGGCGTGATTCCGTACTGGGTTTGCAGGATCGCAAAACGTCCGTGGACGTGAGTCATGTTGTCCTTTTGCTCCGCTTCGGCTTCGAATTTTATGGGCCTAGTCTTGCCTCGAAGCGTGAACTCACCGGTCAGCTCATACAGAGGAGCACCAGTTCGGCTTTTCTTTTCCAGCAGCGTGGCCGATTTGATCGCAAACGTGGCAGTGGGAAACTGACCAACATTCAGGATTGATATGTTCTTCATGTTGTCGTTGACCTGTCGACGAGTCGACGCGTCAGTCGATCCGCTCAATCCTACGTAACGTCTGGCGGCATCGGTGTCAGCATCAAAGCTGTTCATGTCGAAGACCAACTCCCCGGCTTCTTCACCGGCACCGAGTGTCAGTGAGCCGCTCTTGAGTCGTCCTTCGACTCCATGCGGATGCCCCAGGCCGGTCTTGTCGACGAAGATATAAACCCGACTTTTCTGGACACTGATCTGATGAGGCTCCAGCTGTTCGGCTTTCGCTGTCTCTGCTTGTTTCCTCCCTATGCTGGCCTGCTGCGGTTGCGCAAGAGATACAGAATGAACGAATACGAAAGTGACACAGAGAACCATACTCAATACAAGAAAGCTGCCAGCCCGAACCATAGGCAAACCCTTCGCTGAAAACGGTCACCCCTCATGGAATCACCACGAGTAGCAATAACCTAACGGGACTATTGCTGTCGAGATCGAATTACTACAATTGTCATAGTCGGTGCTGTCGAAATCACGTTTTTTCATTTTCTGCGATCTGCAGAACCTCTCTATGTTGCTTGATCTGCGATCACGAAATCTCCAGTCTGAGTTAATGGACGACCCGTCCCTCGACGGTGTCTCACATGAGCGGGCTTTGACTGGATTACGGCGGATCAACTGGTGGAGTCGGACTGATCTGGCGGTCTGGCGAGCCGTTCGAAGAAATTTCAAGGACGTCAGTTTCGATCGTCCTATTTCCATTCTTGACATTGCCTCTGGCGGCGGAGACCTCGCCATTCGACTCTCTCAAAGAGCTGAACGGGCGGGGATTGCAGTGAGTATTGAAGGCTGCGACATCAGTCCCACTGCCATCGGATTTGCGACTCGCCAGGCTTCGGCAGCGAATCGTGGGAATGTCCGGTTCACACTTTGCAACGCGTTGCAGGAGCCGCTTCCACAGGCCCAATATGATGTTGTGATGTGCAGCCTTTTTCTGCATCACCTGACGGCAGAGGATGCAGTACTTTTGATGGAGAAAATGCAGGCCGCAGCGCGGATGCTTGTCCTGATTGATGATCTTCAGCGAACTCGTCTGGGTTACTCTCTTGCATGGCTTGGGTGTCGGCTTTTGACGCGTTGCCATGTTGTTCATGCGGATGGCCCGATGTCCGTTGAGGGGGCATTTACGGTCAATGAGGCTCAGAAACTTGCAGAGAAAGCCGGCATACGAAACGCCGTCTTTGAAACTCACTGGCCTGAGCGGTTTATTATGACCAGCTTTCCGAGTAAGTGCGATGAGCCCCCGGTGAATGTTGAGGCGACTAATGTACAAGAATGAATCCATAGCGTCTGAGCAATACGACGTTGTCGTCATCGGTGCCGGTATCGCTGGCTCGCTGGCAGGTTTATTTTGTGCTCGGAGTGGTTTCAGGACTCTGATCGTAGAGAAGCAGCAATTCCCCCGTCACAAGATCTGCGGCTGCTGCATCAATGGGAGAGCATTGGCGATCCTCCATGATGCTGGCCTTATCGATTGCCTTCGAGAGCTTAAACCAACCACAACTTCGTCACTTGCAATTCGCTACGCCGGGCGAGAATTGGATGTGGCCATGCCCCAGAATATGGCTGTGTCCAGAAAATGTCTGGATGAGTGTCTTCTGAATGAGGCGAGGAAAGCCGGCTGCAATGTTGTTGAACAGGCAACGGCGACTGTGGTGCCATCTGACGTTTCTGACATAAATCCCACAGATGATTCTCGAATGATTTCTTTGAAGCATCGTTCCCAAAATCCGGCTGCGACTGATGTCGAAGCTTCAGCAGGTGAGAACATGGAGACGAAAGTTTATGCTCGCGTAGTTCTGGTTTGTGATGGACTGGGGCACCCGAGTTTGCATCTTTTTCCTGAGTTCTTTTCTCCGCCACAGCAATGTTCTCGGATTGGTCTGGGAGTCGTGATTCCTCGTGGCGACGGCGATAGCTGGATTCCGCAGGAGGCTGTGTTGATGGCCGTTTCCGCGCAGGGCTATGCCGGCGTTGTGGAGATTGAAGATCGGCAATTGAATATCGCGGCGGCCATCGACCCCGGTCACCTGCAACAGACCAGATCCGCAAATTCCTCGTTGGTCAGTATTTTTGAATCCGCCGGACTGCCAATACCGACTCACCTTCGAGATGCCGCCGTTAAAGGCACAATTCCATTAACCCGCACGGCGTCAAAAGTATCCGGTCACCGGATTTTCCTGCTAGGCGATTCCACGGGGTATATTGAACCGTTCACTGGAGAAGGGATGGCCTGGGCAGCCTCCGCTGCGAGTGCGATTTTACCTCTCGTCAAAACTGCACTGACGGAAACCTGGTCTCGCAATCTTGAAGCTCAGTGGGAGGCAACGTTTCGAACAATCGTGAGTGGCGAACAAAAAGTTTGCCGACTTCTCTCGGCCGCACTTCGACGTCCGTGGATGCTGACGCCTGTTTTGACGGTCTGTCGTATTTTCCCTTCTCTGACGCAGTTCCTTGTTGGTCGAATTAATCGTGTGCCTCAGGCACTGGAAAGTGTCTGATGTCTTTTGTCATTCTGGGTCTCGGAACAGCGTTACCTGAACACTGCATTTCTCAGCAGGGTGCCGCCACATTCGCAACAACCTGCATAGCAGCCGATGCTACGGAGTCGAGCAATGTTCCTGCGCTGGTGCAGGCTTTGTATCGGCGTGCCGGCGTGCACCAGCGATACAGTGTCCTTCTGGAATCGTCTTCCGACGGAGAGGCAACGGCCGAGCGATTCTACCAGTTTGCGAAGTCCGCTGAGGATCGTGGTCCGACGACTTCTGAACGTATGCAGCGTTATGAAAAAGAAGCAGGGAGACTCGTGGTCTCTGCAGCCCGAAAGGCTCTGAGCGAATCCGGGATCGGTGTTCAAGAGATTACTCACCTAATCACCGTTTCCTGCAGTGGATTTGCCGCGCCAGGTGCGGATTTGCAGTTGATTCGAGAACTGGGGCTTACAGCAACTGTCGCAAGAACTCATGTCGGTTTCATGGGATGCCATGGAGCACTCAATGGCTTGCGAGTCGCCAGAGCATTTGCCGATTCAGATCCTCAGGCTGTCATTCTGGTGTGTGCCGTTGAACTGTGTTCCCTGCACCATCAATATGGCTGGGATCCTCAGAAGATTGTCGCCAATTCGCTCTTCGCCGATGGTGCCGCTGCAGTTGTTGGTCGCTCTGGTCTGTCGATAGATTCAACGGCGTCACCAAAGCATGGGACGCTGGTCGACAATGGTTGTTGCGTCATCCCTGACTCCGAAGACATGATGACCTGGAGGATAGCAGATAATGGATTCGAGATGTCGCTTTCGCCGGAAGTTCCAGGCATCATTACTCGACATCTTCCGGGTGTGCTTGAGCAATTCCTGAGTCGTAACGGTCTGGCAATAGCAGATATTTCAAGCTGGGCGATTCATCCTGGTGGCCCCAGAATTCTGGCGGCCACAGCGGAGGCTGCCGGACTAACCGAGGAACAGATGAATCCTTCGATTTCTATTCTTCAGCGATGTGGAAACATGTCATCGCCAACAGTTCTGTTCATCCTGGATGAACTGCATACGCGCGCGGCGCAGCGTCCTTGTGTGATGCTGGGGTTTGGTCCAGGACTCAATGTTGAGTTGGCGTTGATTCGGTAGAGTGGCGTGATGAGTTCGGGGCGAAGAATCGTCCAGCGGGAGAAAGTAGCAGGGCCGGCAACAGCAACAGGTCTCCCAACAGGGCAAGCAACAGCAGAATCGCCATCAGAATTGCGAATCGACTGGTTGGCACAAAGTCGCTGAAGGCGAACACCATCAAACCAATCCCACAGGAAACTGATGTCTGGATCATTGCTACGCCACAGTGCTGATAAGCAGATAAGACCGCTGAAAATCGAGAGACTCCTGGTTGATTGACTGTTCGTCGAAAGAAGGCGAGGAAGTGCAGTGTGTCATCCACTGCGATTCCTAACGCGATACTTGCTGTCATCACTGTTCCGATATCCATGGGATGCTGAAGCCATCCCATCCATCCAAACGCAATTACGATGGGGAAGACGTTCGATGCCATTGCCAGAATTCCACTGATGATTCCGGCTTCGACAATTGTCATGGTCAGCGTGATGACAAGAAAAGCAGAGACCAAACTGTTGAACAGGTCTGTCAGCAACTGTCCCTGAATCTGATGCACGAGGGGCATAATTCCGGATGTTGTGACTGTCACACCTTTCGGGAGTTGCTTCTGTGAGTAGAGTTCATCGAGAACGACCTTGCGAACATTTTCGAGGATTTCGCCATAGTTAAGTGGTTCCAGAGCGCTGACATGAGCAGTCAGTCTCCAGATCTCTCCCTTTTCAGTTGTTCTCAATGTTCCCATCTCGTGGAACGCTGGTTTGGCCAGATGGACGGCTTTGTTCAGCATCGCTGCTTTCATTTTGTCAGGCAGCGATTCCATCGAGGGCAGGCGAGGAAAGACGGTCAGAGCAGAGGTCGTGGCGTGGACTGCCGAATGCTTTTGAACGGAATCGTTGATGCGCCACAACAAGTCCATCTTTAATCGGTCGTTCATATGGCAAGTGTTATCGAAAGTCAGCAGGACTTCGATGGGGACAAGCGGGCCGAGGTGCTTTTCAAGCCACTCGTAGTCCTGCATGATGCGGCTATCGTGAGGAAACAGAGTTTCGATGCGAATTGATGTCTTGAGCTTCGGTAGTCCGGCGACCCCTGTCAGCATGATGCCGAACAGCAAGAACAACGCTAGTGGATTTCTGCGGTCAAGGAAAGAGGCCAGCCAGGACCAGAACAAGGCTGTCCTCGAATGTTGAAGAGGATTTGAATTCTCCGTCGTGACGAGAACAGGATGCTCTCCTGGTTCCGGGTTAAACGGTCCATGCTCTGGCTGGCTACTATGGTTGCGCCGGCCAATAAGAATCATGGAGCAGGGGATCACAGCGAGAACTGTTGCGGTGGTCGTCAAGACTCCAATTGTGCCATAGATTCCGAACAGCCGAATCGGCTCGAGTCCACTGACCATCAGCGATGCCGTTCCCATCGCAGTTGTTCCCAGCGAGAGGACACTTGGCAGCCAGCCTTTGCGAAAGGCTTCGATAGCCGCCGCCTGTGGCGACAACGAAGAGCCCGCATTCTGATAGTAGTTCATCAGATGTATTCCGCCTGATACGGTCAGGACCTGTACCAATGGTGGCAGAATGATGATAAGGGCACTGAGCGTTTCGCCCGTGTAATGAATTACCGCCAGCAGAACGGCTTGACAGAAACAAGCTGTGAGAAAGACAACAAGGCCCCCGATAAATGATCGAAGTGACCACCAGCAGATAATAAAAATGACAATCGCGGAAGGTGCCGCAAACTTCGTCAGGGACTGATGACTGGCCGCGTCGACAGTGAGACCGTCAATGACAGGCCCCGCCAGATGAATGTCAGCGGGTTTCACCTTACAGAAGTTCTGGATGCTCTCTTGAATGGCGCTGACAATTTCGGCTCTGACAGCGAGTCCTGCGGCATTGAGAGTCACAATCACACAGGTCGTGCGTCCATCCGGGCCGATCAGGCTGCCCTGCAGACGCTGAACGGCCACTTCAGGCGTAATCTCTGGAGTGGAGGGGCCTGCCGGTGTATCCGGAATTGGAAGTCCTTCGTCAAAACTCTGGCCCTGTGCATCTGGCACCGGTGAGCCCTGAGTGAGTTTCATGACGACTTCGCGGCCCGAAACGACTTGATGAAGCAGAGATACACCAGCGCTGTCGTGGAATCGTGGGGATTGCCGGAGATCATTGGTCAGCAGATCGAGCCGCTCATCGGTCCAAAAACATTCCGGCCAACTGGCGATTACGACATCTCCGGGGCCAAACAGCTCAACAAATTCGTCGTACTGACGGCGTTCCGCAAAGGTGGCATCAACCCAGTCGATGGGCGAGTTGTTGCTCGACTTCAACGCATTGACAGCGCCAAACGCGATCACCGGCAACAGGAGCCCGACATAGATCGCTACCAGGCGAATGCGGGAGATAACAGCGTCCATCGAAGATGCAGTTCCGTCTGATTTGTTTCCGGGCGTCCTGTTCTCCGGCAGAGACAACAGCGGGGATTGATAAGGATTGTGTCAGATTCAGAAGTTTTAAGCGATCTCTGATGAGGATGGGGAAACAGAATTACCAGCCTCGTCGCCCCATAATATTTTTCGATCTGCCGACTGGATCGATTTGCCCCCCGGGGCACGTGAGAAGCCACGTATGCGACGGCGGGTTCTGAAGCACGTTCCCGCGCGGTGAGTTCATTCAGATGCTGGGAAGGTATGAATGGAAAGTCTGGTCAGGCGATCTTATGAGATTCGTTGAAAAGGTCGTAGGCAATTTTGCTCTTAGCAGGAGCAGTTTTTCTACGCAGTTGTTCACTACTTGCGCGGACTCAGCCCCTCGAATTCGAAGGCCTGTCTGGTGGTCGCACTCCTGATCGCGACTTCGATGCTGAGCTGTCTTCAATTCCTGAGGAATCACCCCGAGATGCACGGCTTGAGGGCTCGTCGACAGCGACGGGGACATTAATGACCTTCGCATCGATTGGAATAAGAGTTGTTTCAGTACTTGCTTCGCGATTTCGAGCAAAGGCCGCTACTGAGAGCACAAAGAGTCCAACAACGAGTGAGAAGACGGCTGGCATCTCTCCGCGCTCGCTGATTAATAAAGAGAATTCCTGATGCTCAGTGGAAAGTTTGCAGGTGGCTGATGCATGGAGTCTTCGGCCGGTCTTTTCAAATCTTTGAAGAAACTCTTTGCGAAACGACAACTGTAGCCGGACCAATGAATCACGAGAGGGGAGCATCTCCAGAGATCGACCTGACTCAGGGACTGCTGATTCGGCGTGCAAGAGACTGGTGTCAATATCGGCCTGCTGTGCTGATGGCAGTGTCGTCAGGGAAATAGCAGGCACGCCGGGACGGACAAATCGAGGTGTTCCTCTCTCTGCAAAGACGGTTAGAAAGCCTCGAGTCACACAATTCACTGGGTAAGGGGGATACAATTCCAGTTCAGGTGAGGTGCCTTCGAGGTCAATTCTGCGTCCCAGCCAACGCAACTTCAAAGTTGTCACTGGTTTCAGCAAATCTACCACGAGAGATTTATGGGAACCATCATCCCATCGCGTCGATTCGTCAGTCTCAACTTCTGTGACGACCGTTTCCGCTGGAATCTTCACAAGACACTTTGATGGTATGTCGGCCGCATAGAGCAGAACGAGAGTTTCCCCCACCGCCGACTGGCCTGAACAATACCAGACGACTGTATCCGTGTTGGCGACGATCTCACGAACCGTCTCGGCAGTGCCGGAATCCTGAACAGCGGGGGCAGGAATGAGAAGTCTGGATTCGGTCAGATCCGGCCCGTCAGGCAGATTCAGGAGTCCTGACTTCTTGATCTCTGCCTCTTTACCTACGGACAATGCGGCGTTGGAAAGCCATGTTGGGATAGCCGACAACACATTCTTCAACGCTGCGGTGTGTTCTGCGGATCCGACAGAGGCATCGATTGGAACGAGAAGCAGATTGTCCCATCGCATTTCGTGAAGAAGATCGGGGAACTGATAGCTGACAGAACGCTGGCGATCGTCCACTGTTCCGGCAGGCAAAGTCCAGATGACGGTGAACTCCGGCTGGTCGAACATTTCTCTAACGACACTCTGGTCTGCAACAAAACTGTCTTCGTCATGAGACAACGTGAGTGCCCTTTGTTCGATCAATACGAAAGGTTCTCGAATAAAAGTCGGTGCTTCTTTAAATCTGACCTGCAAGGGACCATGGCTTCCAGACCACTGACTGATATGCAGAACGAATGTCACCTGATCGGCTGACCTGATCGCGGCCAGTGATCCCGTTGGCTCTACGGGACGTGCTCGCACAAGAACGATGGGCTCAGTTTCATTCACCACCTGCATTCGGATAGGTGTTTCCGGTGGAATTCTATCGCCAGGCCCCAGCCGATTATCCGGAACTGCTCCCCCAAGCTTTTGAATTGAGAGACTGAGCCCGTCTCGGTCCTGGACCGTCATGGCAGATTCAAAGAACGCATTCTGGAGATGCGGACTGTGCAATGAGATGGTTGTATCGTCGGGGCGAATTTTCTGCTGCCCGGTGAGTGTGATGCTGTGTGCGCCAGTAGTTCCTTCCTTCAGTTGGATTACGAGTTGATCACCTCGTCTATTCCATGAATCCAGACGGTTGGCCTCTCCGGCGACGACCTGGACATCAGTCACTACGACGGTCGAACTGAGCGTAAGACGATGGCGAAAGACGGGGAGCACAGAAGTCTCGACATCGATCTGGTACTTCCATTCAATCTCTCCTTCACGAATATCAGCATTCTGAGAGATACGAACTTCGTTTACACTTGTTCGTGGAATCAGGCTTATCTCAACCGTTTCATTTCCAGAAGGAACGCGAAAGACAACATCTGAACGCCGTAGCCATTGTCCCCAATCGGACTGCAGGTCAGGGAAAGCCGCAGTTGAGATTTGTTCGCCCTGAGGCTGAAGTACAGAAAAGACGGAGTTGGTTCTTACTGCGAGCAGCAAGTCCGGAGCGACAACGCAATCCGAAAACTGCTGAAGCTCAGAAACCGGCACTGGCTGTTTTTGAACATCTCCGGGAATGATCCGAACCAATTGAAAAACCAGCACAAAGCTGTCGCCGGCACCCGGAGGAAGTTGAATCACCGCATTCTGGTCCGTTACCGACCATAGCAAGTCCGTAATGACATCGGCACCGGTGGTTGCTGAGACAGTATTCAGGCGAAATCCTGCAGGAATTCGATAACGAACTTCCGGCGTCAGCTTGTTCCAACGGGTAAAACGGCAGATGCAGTTCATGATTTGTTGGCCGGCGTTGGCCTCACAGATGCCTAGAATCTGAACTGTTGCCGAGCGGGGACTCCCTCGTACAATCTCATTCTGGAGCAGTCGAATATCGACTCCATCAGACATTCCCAAACTATTGAGTTCAGTTACACCAGCCGCAGGTTTCCACTGGATTGCTCCCTCCGGAGACTGTGCTCTTGCACTGGAGTATAAATCTGCAGGGCATATAACTTCGACCGTGGCTTCGGGGCAGGGCAGGCTGGGTAGCCGGAATTGGACCCCCGATGTTTGTCTTGAGGTCACAGGCCGCAATCGACACTCAATTGTGTGCACAGTGAAGGCATCAAGGGAGCCCGCATCCACGGAGGTTGAAATTACTGAACGATCTTCTGCAGAGAGGAACTTAGAGTCTTCCACTGAACGAGACGGGAGTAGACTGGAAGCAGGGATTTGGACAACGATTGAATCTGTGCCAAAAGGTTCCGGGAGGACCGGGATCCCGTCGACCCGGCATTCAACAAGATGAGAACCCTGCAGCGGAATACGCAACGCCGACTCTTCCTTGCCGCTGATAGCAGAAACTCCCACTGTGAGCCGAACTTCCAGAGAATTCGCGGCCTCTGCCACGATTTTCGCATGCAGCTTTGTGACAACAGCCGGTGGCATCAGACTCTTTTGATCAATCGTGTTTCGCTGAAAACGATCAAAGATATCACGGCGAACGTAAACGATATCTGCGTCCGATAATTCAACGTCTGTCATCAGCACGTCAATGCCTCGACTTTGTTTTGGAGGGATCACCTCTCCCGAATTTCCGCCGGTTCGTAGTAGGGGAGTATTGGCGGGCGCTGGACTTTGCCATGCAGCGGCAGGCTGGGAATAACCGATGACCACAATCATGATGCATGACTGAATCCAAAGGCCCTTCAAAGGCGTTCGGATCCAATTCCAGCGACTCAACATCACGATTGTCAAACCAACGCAGAGCCCCCAGAACGCTCCTTCAAGTGTTGCAGTGACTACAGGAGTTTTTACGAGCACGCTGACAGCAAGAAACCCAAGGGCCAGAAAGGCTGTTGGGACACGGTAGCGTGCTGCAGGATTGCGGAAGGCTATGCAGCTGAATGTCAGTAAAAGAAAGGTCCCTGCTGCGATCGCAAGTCGACGACGTAACTGAGTCACCTGAATGACCACCGCTGTTTTTGACTCGATAGTGTCGATCAGGGTCTGCGGCTGCCAGCCCTGAACCGCTGCAAGTTGCCATTGAATGATGAACTGCCGGATTTCCGCAGGAACGGAGCGAGAATCCTGAGACTGCATCATTCGGCTTCCGTCAGTCGCGCTGATCAGGAGTCGGTCCAGAATCCCGGAGATGACGGCAGGTTCAGTCGCAGCAAATGGATTTGCGGGGGACTGCAGTTCGAGTTCCGGATCTACGAGGAAGTGATGAGTGCATTGCGGAACTGCCAGATCATTCAGAAAAAGTCGGGGAAGTTCACGTTCTCCTGTGACGCGCCGAGAAAGACTGGCTGATTCCGTCCACCGCACGATGACCTGGCAGTCTGCAGAGGTCAGAGGTAGTGGAATAGAAAAGCCCGCGGGCGTTTGCTGAAGCTGCACACGATGTCCGTCGACAAGAACGAGTGGATGCAGATGTTCCGGCAATGCCAGTGGCAATGAATTCTGTCCCGCGCTGCGAGCGACATTTGCGACGGCCAGAAGTTCACGGTGCAGGGATCCACTTTCCTCACTGATCAGATGCAGAACATGCAGGTCGATTGCCTGACCTGACTCCAGCCCCGGATTCACATCGACTCTGACACGAACAGCCGAAAGACCAGGGGGTAACTTCCAGACCGTTGATTGTGGTTCTGAATCCCGATTGTCTCTGGCCAGGCCACTGACGGAGAGTAGTCCTTCATCGCTGGCGAATAATTGAAGCGTCCCTTCGAGTGGCAGTGTTGAGTCCGGTACAGGGATTGTGGCGGTGAATTCAGGACTTACCGTCCGTCGAGATTCGCACCGAACAACAACAGGCGATCCCGTGCCGGGATTCTTTATCGGTATCGTCCATCGCTTCCATTCAGATGTCAGGTCGGGATCGTCTACGCGTCGGGCGGCAACAGATTCACCATCGATGGTCCATCTCAGATCAGGACTCGCGCTGGACGTTACAGTCACAGTGAGATTGTTGTTCGTCTGCATTTCCACAGGGATCTGAATTCGTGAGTTCTCCACAATCAGCCCGTCTGTGATTCGGATTGTGTGCTCAAATTGCTGTTCAGTGCCAATCAGATTGTTCGCTGGAGAATAGATTTGTGGCGTCAACGATATTGCATTTCCCGTTTCGAAGGCTTCCATACCGGAAAGAAAACGACTGGCCGGGAACCATGACATCTGTTGCAGCACTTCGTCGCGACTCATTGAGCGACGTCCCATGCTCCATCGTCGCTGGAGGTCGGTGTTCAGAGTAAATGCGGGTGGAAACATCACGACTGAAATGGTTCTTTCGGACTCCGGAATCGACTGCAGCGGAAGCGCGAGTAACAATTGGTCCGCATTGTCGGTCTGTTGCAACTGAATCTCGAGCAGACGCGATGCTCCCGGTTCAAGTGCTTCCGGAAGATGAACTGTCAGCAAACTGGCATCTGACGCAGAACTCACATCGGTCGCTTCAAAAAACAGAGAGCGGGAGTTAGATGCATAGCGGACTGCGATCACTTGCCATCCCGGGGTCACAGGCCACCTCAGTTCCACAACAGGAGCCGCCTCACAACTGACATTCGTAAGGCAGCGGACTGTTGCGAGACGCCCGGCCGGCTCGACAATAGTTGCAAGGGCTTCACTGATTCGTGGTTGGTTCGTTGACGTGCGAACGACTGCGGATGCCTCGGGCAGAAACTGAGTCAGTTGATACTCCCTTGACTGATCAGGGCGGGTAACAACATCTCGTTCCTGAATTCCAACCAGAGTCCACTCATCAAGCTTGATCGCTGACGGAAGTAACACGCTGATCTGGCTCATCGGCAGAAGAATCAGGCCTTTATATTGATTGTCCGTGCTAACCCAATGAGATGGCGAAAGCATGGGGAGGTTCCATGTTTCGGACTGAGGCAGTATGGACTCTGCTGAGATCGTTATCACGGCCCCTGATGTCATCTTCGGGATCGACATCTTCAAAAGGAATTGATTATTCTCTTTTACAACGGACCAATCGACAGGCCGCTTATCCTCAAGAGAAACCTCATTGACTCGCATGCTTTCCGGAATGCGGGCCACGATTGTAATCGGATGAATAACCGATGTGGGTAAGCCAATTGTCCAGCGCGAAGCCAGTATTTCTCCGGAAGCAATATGGCTGGCAGTGAAACCGTTTAGCGTCAGAGATTCCTGAGACTTCAGGTCAGACTGGGGTCGACAACTTATCGTCAAACGTGACGAATCCCCCGGGATAAGAGTCCACGTCGAACGCGACTCAGAAATCTCCGGGCCAAGAACTAAACTTCCAACGCTGCTGACATGAATTCCAGGAGGAGTATGCAGCAGGAATTTCGAAGTTGTGGCTTTCGGCAGTGAGAACCGAAACATGACGACGTTGCCGGCCACAAGCCCTTCGGCCGTCCATGTGCCGGAAAGAAGGGTCGGCACGCCGGATCGGAGCACAAATATCCGTCGTGAGGCGTCGGATCCAAGTGTCACGAGCCCCTGATCATCCGTTAGTTTCAGTTGCTGAAGGTTGGTTGTTCCCAACAACAGCGGCCCTCCAGTGGATCGTTCGGAACCGTTTCCGTTTTGAATTTCGGACTGAGACTGTGGAGTCAAAGTGAGTTGGTCGTCACTGCTGGCTGTTGAATGTTCTTCATTCTCATAGAATCGGAGTTCAACCTTGCCCGTGGTGATCCGGGAGCCCTCCAGAGTGGCTTCGTACAACGCGTTGCTGATTCTCGATCGATTCTTTGCGAACTCAGGTTGTTCGGATTCCTGACTCTTTGTCCGAATCTCGTCTAATCCGCTCCGTGGTACTGGAACATATTCTCCGGCGTTCGCACGCTGTCTGATCTCATCAAGAGGCACGGTTTCAGTCGAGAGTTCTGGAGTCTCGTTCTGCGCATGATCGCTCGGATTCGATCCATCGGTCGAATTCTGCATCAGCATCATCA
>CAIXQV010000855.1 GCA_903921605.1 uncultured Planctomycetaceae bacterium
AATTCGTTTCGGTAGATCACGAAATCGGCAGCTTCTCCGTTGGTCTCCATCATATGCCAATGAGCCCTGTTCACCGCCCCCAGCGGAATGACGTCGGGAATCGCATATCGTCCCCGAGGGTAGCTCTTTCCACAACACGGAAAGCATTTCGAGCACCAACTGCTCGAACAGCCGGAGTTGTCACATGATGAACCGCACTGGTCAGAGCAGTTGTTACATTCCGAGGTCGTGCAGCAGTCATTTGTAGAGCAGCAACCCGAGGCCATCAGACTCGTTAATGCTGCTGAGGCGAATCTCGCCCGAAGAGTATGTGTCAGATTCATGTCAGTGCTCTTCCTGTCTGCACATCGTGAGGAACGGTATTAGTAACGAGGCACGGGTATAATCTGAGATCGAGAAGAAGTTCCCAGTTCCATGCTGGTCAAAAAATGCTGAATCCCTGATCCTACCTTTGCACAGGTCTGCTCCACCCGGCAGGTTTCACAGCATTGTTTTGTGGCTGACCATTCTTACGGAACACGGATTTCATTTTAGTCAGCATGGATGGCTTAATCTGGCCTGAATTTCCCTGAGAAGGAAATGCCTGAGGTGGAGCTGGAGGCAGTGGAGTTGAAGGTCCCTGTTGAGGTATGTACTGAGATGGTGGCGCCCCCATCGGTTGCATCTGCGGATAGCTCTGCATCGGAGCCGTCTGGTAAGCCCCACCCTGTGGCATTGCATACTCAGGCTGCGGTTGCAGCCCTTCAACGATTTCCTGAGGTCCGGACATGTAACCCTGTCCAGACATCGCGGCTCCGACGCCAAGACCCGGTCCGGGTGCATAGCCACCGTGATTAACCGCAGGATTATAGAGACTGTAGCCCTGAGGCACTCCGTGCATTGATCCGCTGCCATATGGCGAGGTCTGGTACACCTGATTGTCCGGCGTACCTTCTGTCTGACCACGATGCCAGAACTCAGCATCACTTGGGTGAGTCGCATTGTGGCCAGGAACAGGCGGGACTTCATCCGGCTCCATTGGTCGCACGATCTCAGGAGAGACCAAAACCAAAAGTTCGGTCTCCAATTCGGAGGCATTCTTCGACTGGAAAACTCGAGGGCCAATATATGGAATGTCTCCGAACAGCGGTACTCGACTTGTCTGCCCGATTGTCTGCCGTGAAATCAGACCACCAATGGCGAACGTTTGGCCTTCACGAAGTTCCACAGTCGTCTGTACGCGTTTAACGTTGACCCCGGGGATGCCGTTCACTGAGTTCGCTGCGTTCAGTTCACTGAACTCCGGAACAACCTGCAATCGGATCAGATCGCGATCCATCACGGTCGGTGTTACGACGAGGCTCGTGCCAAAACCGCGGAATGAGGTGGCCTGACCACCACCGAGACCAATAATTGTTGGAACGGCAAACTCACCACCGGCCAAAATACTGGCGCCAGTGCCACTGATGCAGACGATCTGGGGCTCTGCCAGCAGCTTGATCGTGCCATTCGATTGTAACCAGCGAATCAGAACCTGAATCTCGCTGTTCTCGAAGATGCCGCTCAATGTTGTGCCAGTTGCACCTCCCATAGAAGATCCAACGGCATGGCGCCCGTCACCGAAGATCACTCGCCAGTCGAAACCAGCATTCCGCATTTCCGAACGATTGAGCTCGGCGACCATTACGCGCATCTTCACATTGAATTCACCGGGGATCGAGAGTTCGTTGATAACAATGTCTCTGAAACCATTGTTAACGCCGTTATTTCCCCCGCCACCCCCACCATTGTTCCCGTTGATGCCGCCGGATGCGGCAAACACATTGAGACCAGCTCCGTTGTCCAGATCATTAAACCGTCCCTGTGACCGAATTACTTCAGATCGCACAATCTGGAGAATATTCTGCGCTTCTTCTCCATCGTAGGCCTGACCTCGAACCAGCACCTGAGCACCGACCGGAATTAAGGCCACGGTAGAATTTGGAAACAACTGTCGTAGACGACGCTCCAGCTTTCCAAAGTCTATGGTTCTTTGCTCCTCAAGGCTTGCATCCCGAACAACGGAGACTTCATAAATGGAAGGAGCAGATTCGTCCTCAAACCACAGTGTCAGGTCTGTCTTACCCAGCTCAAGACCAACAACACTGATCTCTTTTTCTGAGTACTGAACGTAGTTGGCCACCGTGGAATCTGTGACCGCAATTCGGCGCACACGTTTGTTTGTGATCACCAACTGGCTATGCCTGCGTTCAATATCAAGTTGATATTGTGGCTCGAGCAGTTTGTCAACGTTGGGACTGAGTTTAGCATCAACTCGCCCCGAGACAGAGGAGTCTTCGAGTTGAAGCGTCTGCATCCGGGCTGGCCCAATGACCTGCTGAGGGGCCGCCTGAAAACCGTCACTCTGCTGAGCTTGAAGTGTGCCACCAAGCAGGCAGACGCTGCTCGCCGCTCCAGCGAGCATTTGACGCAATGGTCTGGTTCGAAGGCATTCGCACCATTTCTTCAGTGGAAGACCCAGACCCGCAAAATCAGCTGACATTCGAAGTGCTCCTTCCGTGTCGCAACTCCGCGAACGACCGTTCCTGGACGCTCGCGTTCCGTTACTTGTTTGCCCTGAACACAGGTGCCACAGATCCATGCGGCAATCAGCAGAGGGTGCCTCATTCAATGAACGGGCAAAGTACAGAATTCATCTGTGGTATCGACCTTAGGCAGGCGCTCGGTGAATGGAGAGATAAACGTATTTTGATGTCTCTACAACAGCGGGATGGTTCAGCCGGTTGCGTAGAATAATCCAACACCGCCCGATAAGCATGGCCTTGTTGGTGCGGATGAGGGTGTTGCCCCATCAAAACTCGGAGATGTTGGACCAGACTGAAAGAACACAGCCTTTTTGTTGACACTCAAAGTTCTGTAAGGCTTTGTGAACGTCGGCGAGCAGGCTTTGTGCTTACAAAGCCATGTCTCGATAAACAAAAAAAGCCGGTTCCGCGCAAATTGAGCACCGATCATTTCATCAACCGGCAATTCTGTGCAGGACTGGCTATGAATTTTAGAACGAACCAACCTCTGATTTCAAAAATCTGCAGACGGTAGAATTGTGAAACTTGTCCCGGCCCCCCCTGGTTTGACTCACCAGACGATGGTGACGTTTGTTGAGGGAGTTCCCGGGTGCGCCCATGGGCGTCGATAGCTATGGTAAGGATATCGATGATGAATGCCACCACCATCCATATTGGGGAGTCCTTCATATCCACTCAGAAAACTTCCAACGGTCGGACTACCGGATTGAGCATAGCCTGAACCGTAAATGCTGCCAGACCCGTAGAAACTGCCCAGTTGCATCATTCCACCACCGACACCACAGCAACTAGTCGCGGCTGAAGTATACGCGTAAGCGTTTTCAATGGCTGGAGCAACGCTCAATGGTTGTGCATAGGCAACAACGGGAGCGTTGTAGGCAACCCGATTGGATGAGCCATTGCAATCACAGGCTGCTCGACGTCCATGGAACAGATCACCGGCCATTCCCGGTGCGGTGGCCAGCAGGAGTGTGGCTACCGTCAATAAAACACGAATTCCAAGACTGTTCTTCATACCGTTAATGTCTCCCAAAAATATCGTACTGTCAAAGAGGATGTCGATCCGTGGAGAATGACAATGGTGAACACGGCAATCTGATCTACCCGCTGTTTTCGCTGTTGCGCGAAAGAATGCCTGCCGGAACACAGGAAGTAAAGATTTGACGGTCGGAACGTTCGAGATGCGCATACGACGCTGACCTGAACGGCACGCCTGTTTCTTCAGTTTTGGAAGAAAATGATCCCTGTTGATCGTCCGATGTATGAAGTGCTTCCATATTGACCGTACGTTCCACGGAGCTGGCGCAACGGCAAGTCTACTACTGTGTATTCGACTCTCGGAGGGATTCAATGCGTCGATCACTCGTCTTTGCCTTTGCCGTCACCCTTTTCAGTGCTGTTTCGGCGCAGGCTCAGGTTGGCATGCCGGGAATTCAATACTCCAATACCGTTGCCGGTGGTGATGGAGTGCAGCTTTATCCCTATGACCAACAGGATCCATGGCTCCACGGTTACTTTCAACGCTACCCAGCCTACGGCGGATTCTCCAGCTTTCGCCCCTATAACTACCGGCACGTTTTCTCACAGACACAGATCGCGCAAGGTTGGGGTGCCGCACACGGAATGCCGTACTCGCAGCAGTTCTGGAATAAGTATCGAACCAGTTACCTCGACCAGAACCTGCACTCTGAAATGGCCCCGCTGCCTTACCCTTCAGCCCCTGAATCACAGCCTCAGCCACTCATTCCGCGTCCCGGAATGTCTGTCTACCAGGCCAGTACCGTGAGACCAATTGGCTACGAGGCCGTTGCCAATCAGGTAGCAGATCAGGCGTCGAGCCGCCCGGCGACGCAGGATCCACGTCCGGTCCATGTATTTCCAAATCGCTAGACGAACGCTTTAGGTTGTCTCCCCCAACTGAAACGCTTCACGTTGAACTTGATTCAGCATGAAGCGTTTCACTTCTTACAGAGGCACATGAACGATCCCATCGTTGACTCTGCAAACAACGAATTCTGTCGGGATTAACTCGACGATGGTTTTCTTCTGGCGGGCCAAACGCAGCTTCGCAGGCAATCATACGGTCGATCCGCTATCATGCTGGTCGTTCCCGGCTCCCGGGTTCTCCTGAATTTATTCATCTCAGGTCGATCGTGTGTCTCGTCAGAAACTCCAGAAAAACACCATTATCGGATTCGTCGTCAGCCTTCTGCTTTCAATCGTGAAGCTGGCAGCCGGTATACTCGGAAGATCCAGCGCGCTGGTCGCGGATGCTGTTGAATCGTTTGCAGATACGCTCGGATCTATGCTGGTCTGGCAAGCTCTGAGAGTCGCGTCAAAGCCTGCAGATGAAGATCATCCCTACGGCTATGGAAAAGCAGAAGCCCTTGCATCGCTGGGCGTCGGGGCATTGCTGGTCGTAGCGGCCTTCTACATCGTCGTGAAAGCTTTTCACGAAATAGTCATCCCCCATCAGCCTCCCGAGCCGTGGACGCTGATTGTGCTGATCATCATCATCGCGGTCAAAGAGTTGCTGTTCCGTGTCGTGATGAAAGGTGCGAATGAGTATGAGTCTGACGCTGCCAGAGCCGACGCCTGGCACCATCGTTCCGATGCCATCACGTCATCTGCAGCTCTGATTGGAGTCAGCATCGCCGTCTGGGGACCTCAACTCACTGGCATCAATGGTCTTGTCATGGCAGATGAGGCGGCGGCAATTCTGGCCAGTGGAGTGATCCTTATCACGGCTCGCCATCTGATCCGACCCGCGTTAAGAGAACTTCTGGATGCCACCTCTCATGAATTGGCAGCAAAGGTGATAGCGGTCGCTGAAAGAGTTGATGGAGTTCGGTTCATCGAAAAGGTGCTTGTCCGAAAGAGCGGAGCCGGGTTTCACCTCGATATGCATGTCCAGGTCGATCCGGATCTAAGTATTCGTGCAGCGCATTCTCTGGGAGGAAAAGTGAAAGCAACTCTCAGGAAAGAGTTGCCGGGACTTGTGACAGCATTGATTCACGTCGAACCGTTCGAACAGGCGCATTCCGGGGATCATTCGCACCCTGTCCCAAATGTTTCTCCGAGTGACAAAGAGGCTGTGTGATCTCCGCAGATGACTCTGGCCGATTCAGGTTTGTGCAAGATTGATTCAGACGCCATTCTGTTGCCATACCGCGTCCATTTCATCAGCCACCGCTTGATACGTAACGATTGAATCATGCACATTCCAGACGTCATCAGGCTTCAGGTACAGCCGACGCCGATCGAGCCCCAAATCCATTGTTTTTGCATTTTGATCCTGCATCTCCGCAGTAACAAGCAGGTACTGCTGTGATCGCAGAGCGGACCAGCCATCGCCTACAAGACGCAGCAGCCGATCGCTTTCGTAGTCAAATTCTTTGAGCATGGGCCGCAAACTCTGAGGCCCCACAGCGAGAGTGGCAGCATCCTTCGATTCAGCATCTTTATCACCCGAAACCGGCACATCTGTCGGTCCCCGCGAACTTTCACTACCAGGTTCGTCTTTCAAATAATCAGCCAGAGTTGGCAGAAGATCAAAGCTTCCCGCCAGCTTTTGTAGGCGTCTGGCATGCCCATTTCCGTCGTCAATCCAGAGCGGAACATGAATCAGACTTTCCTCACAACCACCGATAAATGGCGGAGCGACGGTTCGTGCTGGACCACGCAGAGAAGAAACAATCAAAATCGGTTGTTCAGCGAGATCGCCAAAAAAACGGTGGCGTAACTTTGCGATTTCTCCTGCGATGCACTCGGACCACGACGAGTCTTGTTTTGAGCTGTCGTTGCGAACATCAATCCACAGTAGATCGGCGTCCCGAAATCTCGAGTCAGCAACCATGCGTTCTGACAGCAGCTCTCCTTGCTCCGAAGGAGACTTCAGAGAAATATGAATTGTGTTCGCACCGGGTTCGAATCCCTTCAGCAGGAGTGGATCGGCATCAATACTGGCCCACTGATCCATTTTGCTAAGAACAAGGTTGACCATAAGAAAACCATGCTGCGTCAGCAATTGCTGAAAGGTCAGCATGGTTTTTTCTCCACCCAGTACATCAGCGGTCGTGATGCCGCTGCGAGCATCCTGAATCAGATATTGCTCGAAGAACGCGGATCTCATGTCGAGATCATCAAAGGCTGTGTATGCCTTCTGCGATGTCACCTCCGCCTTTTCGACTGCCAAACCATGATCGCCGGCAGCGAGCTTGTTTTCTTCCGCCCCATCAGTGACTGCAGCCGAATCTTCGCGAACAAACTCACAAGCACGCTCGAGCGGCAGGCTCTCGTACATCAACACCCATACGGATCGACGATGCAAGCCCGGTTGTCTATTGAGCACTCAAAGATTCCATATCAAGAAACAGGAAACAGATCGAGTAAAGCTATCAGAGCTGCCCGATCAAAAACTGCCATAGAACGACTCTTGTCAGTTTTCCAACATGGTACGCAACTGAATCAGAGCAGGAATGAACGCATCAATTGTCTGCTCGACGGGCTCTTTTTCCTCCGTCTCACAACGGTTGAGGGCGGGGCGCAATTGCTGCCACTCAGCGATAACTTCATCGCATTTAATAACAAGGGTTCCCTGGTCGCGGCCGGTATTGATCAACTGTGTCAGTTCACGACAGCGTTCTGCAAGCCGTTGAATCTGATTGCCCAGAGCCACATCCTGCTGCCCTGATCGACTCAGCCATCGTCGGACAATTAGCTGAAGATGATCAGCCATACCTTCCAGCGTCGCAGCCTGACGTGAGAGGACTCTTCGATCAAAGGTAACGGTGACTCCGATCGAATCCTGTAACAGATAAATCGACTGGCTGACTCCTTCGATCCTGCGCCGAATCTCCGGGGTTCGAATTGTCATCAAATAAAATTCGAACAACTCCCAGCGTTCCTGAAGATAGAGCCAGGCTTCTCCAACTGCAGGTATCGATTCTTTTCGAGTCACGACATCAGTCAGGTTCTGAGCCGTACCGAATAACTCATCTGCAGCAGCTGGCAACGACCTGTTGTCGGTCAGAGACAGCATCTGTTCCAGTGTGATCGATCGATACAATTCTGTCAGTTCACGTTCCAGCGTCTCTGCCATCTTTTGAACCATCGTCTGGTCAAAACTGAATTCCAGTCGCAGCAACTGATGGATGGTTCTGTGCGTCTCCTGAATTCTGGCCGCTGTGCGGCTTACGGTGCGTGCAGAGTATTGATCCAGTTCCGGTCGCAGCACCTGCCAGGACTGAAACAGATTTCGGTATTCGGCAACAACAGCCTGAAATTGTCCGCCCCCGGCAGCAAGATTGGCAAACAACGTCGCCTGATCCTGAAGCTTCCGAAGTCTGGCCAGAAGTCGACTCCGGTCCGGAGACAACGAACCGTTGTAGCTCACTTCGTCCATCAACGTTCTGATGTCTGCTGACAGAACATCCGCAGCTCGAACAAGTTCACGCATATTGAACTGGTCACGGATTCCCAGAATCTGACAGGCCTGCACATCCAACTGACTGATTCGCTCCGCTGTCTGTCGCAATGTCACCGAACTGCTTCGTGTTGTGCCGATCTGATGCGCAAGTGGCTTCCAGGCCTGGTCCATATTCTGAATCGCTAACTGCATCGCCAGATGATTGTTCTCGCGATCGGCTCGCTGCTGTCCGGCCCGGACGATTCCCTGAAACTGAATCATATCAGCCGTTAGGCGTCGCAAATCCGGGTTTCGGCGCCCTTCTTCCGACACAACCGCTGACAATGCGTTTGTGTCCTGACTCATGGATGCAAGTATTCTACGAATCTGAATCATCTCAGGTGTCGCCTGAGTGGGCCGAGGGATCTCTCCGATGACCGGTGGAACAGGCCTCCCCGGACCATAGGATTCTCTTCCCTGACGTTCAAGTTGAGACTCAATCAGAGCCCTCAACAGATCTTTCGCAATCTCTTTGCCTGCTTCATTCCTTTGGGCCATCGCCGGCGTTCGACAATAGGCCATGATGACGAACATCAGAATCAATGACCGCCGCCAGATCGCTCGACATCCACATTGATCGAAGATCTGCAGGCCGTTTCGCATCTTCATAAATCATTCCCTTTGAAGAGTGGCAAGAATCCCTCTTCGACTTCCTGTTCTCAGTATTTGTTGCCAGCGCAATTGGGGCTGGGGTGTCAGATTTGGATTGTCGTACCTATGGAGAAAAGGACGGCGATAAGAATCATCTATCGTAAAATGGTCATCGACAGATGGAATCCTCTTAAGCTTCACCAGTTCCGCGCATCTCACAATTCAGCACTGTGTCGATGTGGGAATGATAACGCCAGCGGGCCGTTTTCGGCAGCGAACCGCGTGGTCGCCCAAAAACAAAGAGGGTGGTCATTCTCGATTCCTGCCCTCGATCTAACACTTTGTGCCGTCTAGAGGAGTCCGGTCCGTATTCTGATTTTGAAGTAATCGGTTATGATGTGGTTGCAACGGCGCGACTTGTGGCTGTGCACAAAATGAAAGTCAATCTCACGAAGGCAGAGCCCGTGTTTCTGAGATTCCTGTTGTTACTGGCAATCATACCGTTGACTGAACTCTGGCTGCTCATTGAACTCACAAAGAGAACCAGCCTTGGGTGGACGATCGCGCTTGTGCTGTTCACCGGGATGTTGGGGGTGAGTCTCGTACGGTGGCAGGGAATGAAAGCTCTTCGAGAGATCCAGCAGCAGGTTGCTTCCGGTCAGTCACCATCCTTGTCGATCATCGCCGGTGTTTTGATTCTGCTTGCGGGAGCTTTACTGCTGACCCCCGGAATCATCACGGATACGGCAGGGTTTCTCTTATTGATTCCTCAACTGCGAATGGCACTAGCACGCTTCGTTCAGAAACGGTTGATCAGCACTGCGGTCAGCGGCATGAAAGGTTCGGTCTGGGTCAGTTCGTTTTCGACGGGTTTCCCCAACTCGAATTCGGCCGACCCTGTCGACTTATCAGAGCGCCCGAGCGTGCAGGTTATTGACCCGAATCAGCCAAAGCTCAGACACTGACCAATGGTATCGGATACCTGCCTGCGCACGACCCTGAATCATCGAACGCGAGATGTCTCCAACGGCATTTGCGGGTTCAGGAAAATCCTGGGCCAACATCGCCGTCAAACCAGTTCTCGAATGACTTCGCCCTGATCAAGAATGTGCTGCGGCCGACCCTGAGGATCCATGATCGCCGTGCGATGCGCCTCAATGCCGAGATGGTGATAAATCGTTGCAAAGACATCTTTGTATGTAACGGGGCGGGAGACGACATCGCTACCCGTTCGATCCGTGGCCCCGATAACCTGTCCACCTTTCAAACCGCCTCCCACCAGCAGAGCAGGGCCCACCTGAGGCCAGTGATCTCGGCCACCGTTCTTTGGATTAATTCTCGGTGTACGACCAAACTCGCCCCAGACAACGATCAACGTATCGTCCAGCTGACCTCGCTCTTCCAGATCCAGAATCAACGTGGCAAGTCCATGATCCACAATCGGCAGGACGTGACGCATTCGAGGAAAGTTATTGCTATGAGTATCAAAGTCACTGATTGAAAGACTCACGCATCTGACACCGGCATCCAGCAGTCGACGAGCGAGGAGAAACTTTTGAGTGGCCCCGGGATCTTCTGATGTCGTATTCGGTCGACCTCCAGTAGCGGTCAGAATATAGCGATTCAGCACGTGCGGATCTTCCCTGGTGAAATCAAGTGCATCTGACAACGCTCCTGATGTCAGGATGCCGACAGCCTGCTCTGTAAATCGATCCATGGCCAGCATCATTCCGGCAGAATCAACGTCACGCCGGAACGTATCGAATTGCGATAGCAGTCCGGTTCGATCTGTCAGCCGATCCAGACTAATTGTCCCGTCGAGTTTCAGACTGACAGAATGGTTCGAACCGAGGCGAGCCAACTCATTCTTCATTCCCGGCTCAAGTTCTCGCGCAAATAAGTGAGAGATATCGGGTCGAAACGCCTGGTAGGCTGGCCCCAGAAATCCTGGCCTCGCGCTGTTTCGAACAAGCGCACGTCCCTGCATCAGATCTACAAAGACGGGAGATTCATCTTTGGGAGATCCCTGAAGCCTGGTGACGACGGACCCCAGGGCCGGGCGGCCCCCAAGTGATTCCAGATTCTTCGCTTCGAACCCGGACTGACACTGGAAGGCATCATGAGCCCCCGCAGACCCGACCAGAGATCGAACAAACGCGATCCGATCGGCGATCGATGCGAGTTTTGGAAGCAACTCACAGATGTTGATCCCCGGAACCGATGTTGCGATCGGGGCAAACTCGCCACGAATCTCCATGGGGGCTTCGGGTTTCAGGTCGATCGTATCAAGCTGCGGCGGGCCGCCATCCAGATGCACAAACACAACGCGTTTTCGCGTCGCGTTCCGTCCGGCTTTCACTTCTGCCTTCAGGAATCCGGTCAGCGACGCTACAGCTCCAGCGAAAACACTTGTGCGCAAAACATCACGTCGTCGGAGCCTGCCGGACGGCTGTCGGTTCGTCTCATGCTTATGTGTCATACTCGGATCACTCCTGAATAAACCGAATCAACATTGGAGCATGAAACTCTACATACTCGCAGCGAAAGAGTCACGACGAACGTTCATGAAAGCCCTGATTACAGACCTCTGATCATCAAAGAACGGAAGGTCTGATAAAGAGAGCCCTGATTCCCCGCGACTATTTGCACCACTGGCCCCACTGCTCATCCAGCCATTTGCTGTCTGGTGCCGCATCCGTGATCAGGTACCGGTACTTACCTCGAAAAGGATGCTTGCGATCGATTGCAAAATCGTCATCGACGCACGGCGAAAATACAAAGTACGGTTTTGTGGGATGGATTCGTGCGGCCTGCGGTGCACGAAAATTGTCGCGATGACAGAGAACGGAAATTGTCACCGAGTGTCCATTCGTCTGACTAGTCAAGCAGACCCATCGCGCGTGTTCATGATTGCCTTTGATTCGATCGGAGCCGTTATCATTCAGGAACTCACTTGGCTCACGAATAATGCTTGGGTTCACTTCGTCACCTGACGTCTTCGCATCACCATCTTTGTCGGTTAGCCAGGCGACTGGCCCCCTGAACGCCACTCCACCGTAGTGATACTTCTGGACGACCAGCGGCTTGTCTGTAAGCCCAGACTGAGTCGTCTCCAGATCAAAACCGTGATAGGAGCCTTCGGTCTGAAAAGCTTTGATTCGCCATCTTTCCCGCAATACATCCACTGCGGGATCTTTGACGGCGCGATGAATCAGATCGCATTCAAATCCGACACCATCCTCCTCCTGAAATGTTCGAACGATTCGCTGATGCAGAACTCGCCCGGTGCCACCGGCAAGATTCCAAAAATCAATCTCGCGTTCGTGCCAGGTTGTTTTCACCCACGCTGTAAAAATTCCATCCTGATGAGCATGATCGAACGGATACATCTCCGTGATCACATGGCCCGCTGGCGAAGCCACCGGATGCAGGAATCCAGAGCGTGAATAAACCGGATCAATGCCATCCGGGACTGTGGGGGCCTGCTTTCGATAGGAAAGAACGATTCTTCCCGACTGTCGAATAGTCACGTCTGAATCGGTCTCTTCGAGCTGCAATGTTCCCTGAGAAACACTGCTGGAATAGACCAGTGGGACGGTTGCAGCGTCAATCTTCTCTTGCGAGAAGAGTGGTTCCGTCTTTTGGAGTTCTTCCCTCAAAGCTGTGACAATCAAAGCAGCCACGGCCCGGCCACCTTCGGGATTCAGATGCGTATGATCCGCACCGTTCTCGGACATCGGTTCCAGAGCACGCCAAGCGGTTGGACCGAGCTGCTCACAGTGCCGAATGCTGAGTGAATGCAGATCAACCAGAGGAACTTTTTTCTCCTTCGAGACGATCATGGTTGCCTCAGCATACTCCGTCAGACTAGAGGAGATCTTGCTGTCGTTTGTCCATGTCCTTCGAGTCAGCGGAGTGATCAGTACAGGCGCAATCCCGACTGCTCGCGCTTCGTCTATGAATGCTCGCAGATGATCGCGAAACGCATCGGCAGCGGCCGATTCACGCTCGGGGCCTTTCCCCGCCTGGTCGTTGTGGCCAAACTGAATCAGAAGATAATCCGGTTTCGCATCAAGACACTTTTGCCAGCGTCCTTCAGTACGATAACTTCGTGAGCTGCGACCACTGGCGGCCAGATTAATGCACTCCACATTCTCGCTGCATAGCTCGGCAAATCCTTTGCCCCAGCCCGCCTCGTCAGTCACCGTAGAATCACCGGCCAGTACAAATCGAATTGTTTCGGAGTTAGGATGGTCCTGAGCCATGGTCCCTGTTGCAGAGAAAACGGACCAGATTCCCATCAATAGGGTAAACGGCTGCATAAATCGGTTCGACGTTTTCATGGATCACCTAAGGAAGCTCAGGGCAAATACATGCGATCAATTGCCGTAATGGTCATGCTGTTGACGAGTACAGTCGCAGCTCAGGATTCGGTTTACAAGAATACTCTGCCTGCAGATCCTCCGTATTATCGGGTCCGCTATGAGGCATCAGCCGTTGAGGGCGAACTGATTTATCCGGCCAGCTACACGGTTTGGATACCGCCGGCCGTCAAAGTTCTGCGAGGAGTCGTTGTCCATCAGCACGGATGCGGAGAAGGTTCGTGCAAATCAGGCCTGACTGGCGCCTACGATCTGCATTGGCAGGCACTGGCAAGGAAACATGATTGTGCATTGCTGGCTCCCGTCATTGAACAACCTGAGAAAGCTGATTGCCAGAAGTGGTGCGATCCACGAAACGGGTCGGACGCGGTCTTCCAGCGATCACTGGTCGACCTCGGAAAACTTTCGGGGCATCCAGAGATGGCAACTGTGCCATGGGCGATCTGGGGCCACAGCGGAGGTGGTCACTGGGCAGGCGGGATGGTTTTGCTGCATCCTGAGCGAGTTGCATCGGCCTGGCTTCGTTCAGGAGTGCCACCACTGACCGCTGCAGAAGGCAAACCTAAACCCTACGAGATTTCGGATGCGGCCTGTAAAGTTCCCATGATGTGCAACATTGGGACTTTGGAAGGTGTCACGGATAAGGAGGGACGATTCTCTGGTGTCTGGCCGGGCGTTGAAGCGTTCTCGAAAAAACTTCGGTCTCGCAATGCATTGCTGGGGATCTCAATTGATCCCATCTCCAGCCATGACTGCGGGAACCAACGATATTTGGCCATGCCCTGGTTTGATGCCTGCCTGACTGCTCGACTTTCAAGAACCAACAGTTCGGAACTTAATCAACTGTCCACGACGGAAGGCTGGTTCGCACAGCTAAATCCCGGAGGCAAAGAGATTGAAAGGCCGGTAAAGGCGACAGAATTTACAGGTGAGCTGGAGACATCCGTCTGGCTGCCCAGTGAAGCTGTTGCAATTGCGTGGGCCCAGTATTCAGAGGACACAGCGGTTCACGATCCAACACCACCTCCCGCCCCTGAGGCTTTGGTCGTGAGCGGTGCAGAATTAAAGTGGACAGCGACTGCAGATCTTGAAAGTGGTCTCGCGGGTTTCATCATCGAACGCGACGGCGAGCCTTTGGCCAGTCTCCCTGAGCAACCCAGGAATCCTTTTGGCCGCCCCATTTTCCAGAACCTTTCCTATAGCGACACGCCTGCTCTGCCCCTTGTGGAAATGAAGTACACGGACGTAAGCACGGTCGCCGGAAAGGTCCACCGGTATCGAGTTTTCTCTGTCAACACTGTGGGGGCCAAGTCAGAGAAAGCAGCCGAGTAGCCTTTGGGTCAAAGGTTGGCAGCAATAATGAGACCGGCGTTGATTCGCTGGAGGAGACCCGCCCTGAAAAAGGGGCTCAAGAACCGCTCTGGCCTTAATTCAGGCGTCGGACTAGACTCCGATCGAAAAGCGGCAAAAATTGCCGTTTCATTTCAGTTGGCTGTTCAAACACAGACGCAAGTTCGACAGGGAGGTCGGCGTGTTTCTGGTCCGCACCATTCGTAGACGGCTGGTCTCGCTGTTCGCCGTTGCGCTGATGCTGATGACCGGAATGGCTCTGATTGGGATTTATGGACTGGTCTGGCATCAGGAAGCCGTCGATGACCTCGACTTCTTGCTGCATCGAAGCCCAAACCAGGAGCACCTGAGCCGATCCATCAGTCGCATCACTGAAGTCCTGCACAACTCTTTGGACCTCCGCAAAGAGCAGGCGATCAGCGAACTGAAACATGTATATCTTGAACAGGTGCAGGCCGCCGAAACAGAACTGTTCGATTTTCGCCGCCGCATCGAAGCGCTGCCGTTGACGGCTGAATTAACGATACGTCAACGAGATCAGGTACTCTTCCGACTGGATAAGATTTACTCAGAGATTCATATGCTGCGGCAATTGTCGCGTCACCTTGTGCCGATCTCCGGAGCAACGAGTGCGGAGATGGATCTTCTCCGATTCGATGTTGGAGGCGCAGTTGCAAGAGCACAAAAAGGACTGGAAACACTTCCGGCTTATCAAACCAAAAACTGGGTAGTCCTTTCACTGGAAAAGGAACGACGTCGATCTGCCAGAATGCTGCAGATTCTGTCGTGGGGGATTGTTGCCGTTGGCGTGGTCTTTGTTGGTATTTTGACGTGCAGCTTCCGCTGGATTTCCATGCCGCTCCGGAAGATTGCTCAGGGATGCACCCGAATTGCCAATGGCGACATTGCCCACAGGCTGCCTCCGGTCTCACGCTGGCAGGACGAATTTGCAGATCTGGTGGCTGGAGTGAACTGTGTGGCTGACCGCTTTCAGCAGGCGGAAGAAGAACTGCTGCACAAAGTCAAAGAGCGCAGCGAACAACTGGTCAGATCACAGAAGTTGGCGAACGTGGGTTTCCTGGCTGCAGGAGTTGCGCACGAGATCAACAATCCGCTGAGTGCCATTTCGATGGCCGCGGAGTCCATGGAATATCGACTTTATGATCTCATCGGACTTCAGTCGCAGGAAGCGCGGGAGATCATGGATCGCGTTGCCATGATTCGTCGCGAGTCACGACGCTGCGGGGACATTACCGCAAGGCTGCTCGATTTTTCGCGGGGGGAAAAAGCCGGCAGGCTCCCTTCTGATATTGCCGAACTGGTGCGTGAAGTTCTTGTTATTGTTCACCACCTTGGACAATTTCAGGATCGACTGATCGATTTCGACTGTGATCGCTCAGTCATTGCGGAGGTTAACTCCGCGCAATTGAAGCAAGTGATTCTGAATCTCGTTGCTAATGCATTGCAGGCAACAAGACCGGGTGGAACTGTCCGGATCAAATTGCAGGAAATGGTCGACAGCCTGGTCCTTGCCATCAGCGATGATGGCTGCGGAATGGATCAGGAAACCTTGCAGCACGTGTTCGATCCATTCTTCACGACCCGGGAAACAGGACAGGGGACCGGGCTGGGATTAAGTATCACTCACCGGATCATTGAAGATCACGGTGGAACGGTCACTCCAATGAGTGAAGGAATTGGCCATGGCAGCACGTTCCAGATCCGCCTTCCTCGCCGACAATCGCAGAAATCAGCGGCCTGATAACGAATTGCCATCCGATGAAGTAGTCAGTCCGGATGATTCAGCAGACAATCTGAGCCGTTGTTCGAGCATCGGAAGCCGATTCGTGAAGGAAAATGATCGGGGCTGAATTCTTGCAGGGCAAACGGTCCGATTAGGGGAGACTTCGGCAAAACAATTCAGGTTCCCAGCCTTCCGGCACGAAACAGGCTGGAATGGGAGGAATTCTGTGGCTTATACTCGGAGACACATTGAGTTCAAGTTTTTTCAACGAAGCGGAGAGAGAGAAATGGCGGGCAATTCCCGGGGAGTAGTTCTGGGGTCAATGGGAGTCGCTGGGCTGATGGGTCTGGCTGCGATCCTGGACTTGGCTCTCGGGTTTCCATTTGGCGGTCAGATGGTGCTGGACATCATGTTTATTCTGGCAGCCGGCCTGGTCGTGTATATGGGAATCGACTGCATGAAGGACATACGATAAAGCGGTTGTAATGCTGATGCGATTTTTCGCTTCACGCCGGGCTATCTTGATGTCGCTTCGACATGGCATTGTTCTGTGAGCGGCCACGATTGAAACTATTTTTCAGGGGTATCCCGCGAATACCCGGCCCCAATTCACACCCTGCAGAGAATAAGAATCGTGATTTCTGCTGACGACGCGACAAGGAGGTCCGACAGTGGCAACGTTGCTGCATCAGCAGCTCAAGCAACACTATGTTTCAGACTCTGATCGGCATGAAGTCGCCGTTGGGGCTTTCCGCATTGATGCCGTGGACCGCAGAGGTCACCTGATCGAGATACAGTGTGCCTCTTTGTCGGCAATCCGAGACAAGATTCGAACGCTGGTTGAAGATCATCAGGTCATCGTGGTCAAGCCGCTCGCAGCTCGCAAGAAGATTGTCACGCTGAAACGTGCGGGGGGCGATATCGTTAGCGCTCGTTATAGTCCGATTCGTCAGTCGCTGCCGCATTTGTTTCTTGAACTCGTCCATTTCGGAATCTTCCCGCACCCACGGCTGCGGTTGGATGTTCTCCTGACAGAGCAGGAGGAAATACGAGTTCCGCCCACAGCGAGAAGTTCGTGGCGCAAGAAATACAGTGTTGACGATCGCACGCTTGTAACCGTGCAGCAGCACCTGAAACTTAAGACAGCCTCGGATTTGTGGAGAGCACTGGACCTGAAGGTCGCCGATGAATTTACAACGTCGGATCTGGTGCAGACAAAAACGATGCCGCGCTGGCTGGCACAGAAAGCGGCCTGGTGTTTTTCCCGCATGGAATTTATTGAGCCTTGCGGCAAGCAGGGAAACACAGTCGTCTACCGTCTCAGAAGACCAGTCCGCCAGCGACTTCGAAAGGCGGCATGAATAAGTGATTCGTCATCGGCGGTGATGGTCGTGTAAATCAGGCCTTGGATTGTTGTCCGCATCAATCGCTCAAATTCGCTGCAGCAATTCGTTCGCTCCCTTTTGCAGATCGAAGCAGACGGTCATCTTGTCTCCCTGTCGAAACACTGTGCCGGATTCAAGATTCCTCAGGCTGGAGACTTCTTTCAGCGGTAGTGTCTGGCCATCTTGCAGAATCTGCGGCGTGCCTTGCATAGACGGTAACTCCACGGTCAGAGCAGGGCAGGCATACGGTGCTTTGAACACCAGTTTCTCTGCCTGTCGACTAATGCCTGTGAGTTCTTTCGCGGCCCAGTATCTTGCAATCTCACTCAACTTCATCCAGAGAAGATGATCGTATCGCTGGTGGAGTCTATGGACGACTTCCTTAAATACATTGAAGCCGTACTCTTCACCGTTGAAGTAAATGCCTGGCCAATGGCAGACAAGAATCGCGGGCTCACCCTTGTCGATCACTTGCGGCAAACGACCGGCTTGCAGATCAGCCGTGATGAATTGATCGACCGAGCCTTTTTCGAGTCCGTCCCAACCGCCGAACCAGTCTCCGGTGCAGCCAATGATGGAGACCACGCATCTCGGATCAGTAGTCTCGAGGCCGGATGCGCGTTGGACCAATGGAGCCACTCTTTGTTCGTCCGTGTACAGATCACGAAAATAGTGTGGGATCTCGGTGCTGAAAACTTCTCGACAGGAATTCATCGTCGCCTGGCTCAGAGCAGGGCGAGCACGGTTACCGAAGCCGCCGGGTGTTGTCACACCTTCACAGGTCAGGCCAGCGTTCTTCAGAATCTGCAATGCGTATGTCAGGTAGTCCGTCAGTTCATCGGACGACTTGTTGACGCTCCAATCCCAGTTCTCCATGAACCGCTCGGACCGTTCTTCGTAAGGATGCCCGGTTTTCGTGTTGATCACGAAGGTGTGCGTTACCATTTCCGGATGAATGTCCCAGTTAGGCATCATCCGTTTGCGAACGACATTCAGGCTGTTTTCAAGATCGGTTTGCGACCATCCGGGGAGCCGCTGATCGACTCTTCCCACGCACGCCGGATACGGCACGATGCTATACTTGCCTTTGATGTTTCGTTCACCGCACCAGTCTCCAAACTTGCGGACGAAATCATCGGGAATCTCACGAGGAAGCTTGCGCCAGTCCTGGAGATAGCGGTCTGGAAAGACCTCAGCAAACTGCGGGACGGCAAAATGAGCAAGGTTTACCAGACACGTCGAATCATCAATGATGAAGCTCACCGGAACCCTCGCCTTCGGATTGATAATCCGGACACCATCCGGTGGCGGGGTAGGGCGGTCGCCCGCCGGAGGTAACTCGCGTGTCTGCATCATCATCGCATTAGAAACGCCGGAGCCAAAAGGGGAGACGGCTCCTGCTGCTGCAAGTCCTGTAATGCTTTGCGAGAGGAACGAGCGTCGGGTCGAAAGTCCTGCCACTTCGGTCACTCCTAAGTGCCTCAAGAGATACTTGCCTACAAAGTCAGACGGGGGTTCCTGTTACTTAACTCGAACCATCATAGTCGGAACAGGAAGAAATCTGGTCAAGTTAATCACGTTACTGAGCACCGTGGCTGATTGCATTTGTGATCAGTCTCTGGTTAGTATGCCAGCGGAACGCTCGCATTTCAGGCAACTCTGAGCAAATTGCACGCACCTGGGGAAACCATGGTCGCTGTTTTTTGGGGTCAGCAAGCGTTCGGCATTTCTTTAACTCAAGTCACCGTGGAGATTTTCGTAATGGCGGAACCGAACGTCGACCAATCCTCAGGAGCAGGCCAGAAAATGGTCTTCTGGGGATGTTTTATTGCCCTCGTAACAACATCGTTTGCTTTCATTAGCCGCATTACGCTTTGTACCGTGCGATTCGGAACAGAATTCAATCTCGATCAGGTCAAGATCGGCGAGCTAATTGGTGCTGGGATCTGGCCGTTTGCGATTTCGATTATTCTCTTCAGTCTGGTAATCGACCGTATCGGCTACAAAGTGGCGATGCTGTTCTCCTTCGCATGCTTTGCCACCTATCTCGCGTTGGCTTGTCTGGCATATTCGAAAGTCCAGGGAGTTGAAGGCGAAGCACTGATTGCCGGACAAAAGGCTGGCTATGATCTGCTTTATCTTGCAAGCATCATTCTGGCACTGGGGAACGGCACGGTTGAAGCGTTCATCAATCCCGTTGTGGCGACGATGTTCAACAAAGAAAAAACCAAGTGGCTCAACATCCTGCATGCGGGATGGCCAGGTGGCCTTGTATTCTGCGGCCTCGCAACGATCTATCTTGAAGAAACACTGAAGACCGGCGACTGGCGAGTTGTCGTCGGTTTGGTTGGAATTCCAGCCGTAGTATATTTGCTGATGTTGCTCGGAGCAAAGTTTCCGAAGAGCGAGCAGGAATCTGCTGGCGTTTCCTATCGTGAGATGCTGGGTGAGTTTGGAGCATTCGGAGCGTTGGTTGGCTTTGGTTTGATCTTCATGCAGCTGGGCGAAGTGTTCGGATGGAAGGAAGGCTCTTCGAAGTATATTGCTCCCGTGCTGACCGCCGTTCTGACGATCGGATTCGGGGCTTACACAAGAAGTCTTGGCCGGGCGATTCTGGCTTTTCTGATCATTATCATGATGCCACTGGCAACTGCTGAAATCGGTACAGACTCCTGGATCAGCGGTCTTATGGAAAAACCGATGGAAGCTGCGGGACGCAATCCTGTGTGGGTTCTGGTTTACACTTCGGCGATCATGATGGTATTGAGATTTTTTGCAGGCCCGATTGTTCACAGTCTCTCCCCGATCGGTCTGTTGATCGTAAGCTCTGTGTTGGCCATTGCAGGCTTGTTTGCATTGTCCAAATGCGGAAGCGCCGAGTTGCCGATGATTTTCGCAGCCGCAACGCTGTATGGCTTTGGCAAGACATTCTTCTGGCCGACGATGCTGGGTGTCACGGCGGAGCAATGTCCAAAGGGTGGTGCACTTACGCTGAATGCAATTTCTGGCATTGGTATGATTGCCGTGGGAGTTCTGGGAACCCCGTTCATTGGTTATGTTCAGGCCCAGACAGCCAGTACCGTGTTGACTGAAAAATCCGCTGAGGTTGCCAAGACGGTCATCTCTGACAAAGAATTTATGGGTATCGCCTATCAGGCGATTGACCCTGATAAAGAGAAAGCAGTAACGGACGAGGCTGGGCTGGCGGCTCTGTCAGACGCCAAGAAAAGCGGCAGCTTTGAAGCATTGGGCAAAATGGTTATGTTCCCGGCCTTCATGCTGGCCTGTTACATTGTCTTGTTCCTCTATTTCAAGTCGAAGGGCGGATACAAGGCTCAGTCTCTATCAGGGCACTGACGGTGTGACACTTGCCGCATTGCGAATCGCGAAGTAGCGGTGAGGTGAACTCTGAAAAGCTCGGCACAGTGTGCCGGGCTTTTCTTTTTGATACGAATGATTCAGGAAGCCTGCGAATCAATCTTTTGTAGTGCTGGACTGACCTGCCTTCAACGAAATGCCACGGGCGATGTAAAGTGGCGGCTTGATGTTGAGCTACAAGGTTTCTTCCTCGGTTCCGCGAATTCGTTACTCGCATGGTAGCTTTCGGAAATCTGGATAGGACTCTGTCGAAAACCCCGTTTTCACCGATCATCCGAGGCAAGCCCGAAAGTATGGCAGAACCGACGTAAAACGGGGTTCAAGCCAATCGATGTCGAAATCTGCCGGAACTTTTGACCGTCCAAATTCCGAACGAGGGAGTAGATTTCTTCTGACAGCGGCGACTTTTCAAAGGGTCGCCTTTGCTCTCTTCCGAAAGGTTGAATTCATGCGTCTGATCGTTTGTGTTGCCACTCTGGCGGTTATTGGGCTCTCAACAGCAGCATCAGCCGGCGAAAACGCCGTTCATGTGCTGCCAGCCTCAACAGCGAGTGCTTCGGTTCCTGTGGTCAATGTGTCTCAGTCAAACAGTATCTTCCAGCCTGTTCGCCGAAGCCAGGGTGGATTCTTCAGTCGAGTCATGGAATTGGAGCGTCGCAAGAATGCATGGTTGCGACGAACCTTTCTCCAGTAAGCCACAGACAGAAAACAGGATCTGCGTTCTGCTCAAGATCTTCCGGAAGTTCTTGAGCTGACGCTCGTGTTGTTTACCGCTCCAGGCTCGGTGTCGGCCCTTAAGACCGACCGGTACGAAAATGGTGTTATGTGTGGCTCGCGTCCCGTTATCCAGGCTCATGGTGCGGTTGACGGAGAATAGAACCTCCTGAACCGCATGTTTCAGGAAAGGCCCATACGAAGTCTTAGTACGGAGCAGCGAAAGCTTCCCGCCTCCGTACCGAAATCACCGTTCGTTTTTTGAAATTCCATTGAACGCGGTCGACTGTCCTGTCAGTTGGCCGCGTTCTTTTCGTTTTCAAAGAGTGCCAGAACGGTACAGAGGGTCTGCACGTGCTTTGTAGAGCTTTGTGCTCCTCGACACGTTTGGCCAAATTGCAGAGAGATCCTGCCGTCGACTCCTGCTTCCTTCGATGGGTTTCGGCTCTACTTCTGCGCTCCGTTGTACATCGCCCGATGGTGGAACCTTCAGAACCTATACAACCCGCGCCAGGCAATTCCCGGTTTCCCCGTAGTGTGCCATTTTGACACGAACGTCAGGGAAGCCCGAAGAGCCCTTGCTCCGATAGCCCTTGGAGTGATGGTTCGATCCGGATGGTCGAACAGCCTGCCTCGAAGTGCTGCCAATAGCATCGCTTTCGCCATTATTCACGGATGAACCTCCGCTATGCCTATCGCCCGCAACCGCCGTCGAAAACGATACTTTCTCTTGCCACTGTGTTGTCTCTTCGGACTCGCATCGACTGCACAGGCTCAACACAGCATGCCCGTCCCAACTTGTCCCGGCCGCGGACTGGTGACTCCTGGTACTGACGGAATGTGGTATCTTGATGGCTGTTACGGATGCCAATTAGACGGGCCTGCCTCTTCAGATGACGAATCATCGAGTCCCCGACTTCTTCCCGAGTTTCTGCATGAGTACCGTGGAATCACCGCGGAATATGTTTACACCGGCGAAGTATTCTCACTTGCTCACGGTGGACTGAAGACCAAAGATGCCACGAAGTACAGGGGAAATCTCGATCTCGTGCTTAATGCTGACACGACCGCAATGGAGTTATGGGAGGGCGGCCGCTTTTTTGCCTATGGAAACGCTTATCACGGTCAGTCCCTCACCACAAATTACGTCGGGGACGCTCAGTTCTTCAGCAACATTGACAGTACTCCGAGAGATGCAAATGAGTTCTTGCTAATGGAGTATTGGTACGAACATTCGTTTGCAGATGGGGATATTCTGGTCAAGGTTGGCAAACAGGATTCCAACGCCGACTTTGCATATTCGGACCTTGGAGGAGACTTCATAAATTCTTCCTTCGGCTTCTCGCCCACAATCTTGCTTCCCTCCTGGCCAAACCCGGCGATGGGAGTTTCAACGTTCCTTAACCTCACCGATCTCCTGCACTACAAACTTGGCGTTTATGACGGCTCGCCATCATTGGGAGCGTTTACTGGAGGTCGATCTGGATTTGACTCTCTGGGCTCCGGAGGAGTGATCACCATGCAGGAGGTGTCATTAACGCCTCAGTTAGGCGCCCAAGGCGAGTTGCCGGGGACCTATAAAGCCGGAAGCTGGATTCACAGCGATGAGTTCGACAACCTTGCGACCGGTGTCGGCACGGTCAATGGGAACCATGGATATTGGTTCAATATCGATCAAATGCTGTGGATCGAACCCGAGAGTGGAGACGAACCACAGGGATTGGGCTTCTTTGCGCAATACGGATGGTCACCATCTGACCGAAATGCCGTCGATCGATATCACGGTGTTGGCATGACCTATCGAGGACTGGTTCCACAAAGAGATATTGACCTGGTTGGCGTCGGACTTGCATCAGCCCATTTTTCTGCGGCCGGTACCAATCGCGAAGAAGCTGTGGAAGTATTCTACAAAACACAGATCACAGATTGGTTCACTATTCAGCCAGACATGATCTACATCGCGAATCCGAGCGGTGTTAACAACGATGCCTTCATCGTGGGGCTGCGGTCAGAAATTGTGTTCTGAAAGCATGGCGACATACTTGAAGCCCAATTGTATTGCGTTCCCGCCACACAGCTTGTTTTCTCGAAGAAAAACAGGACGTCTATCAATGAGAAGAGCCGTCGCGAAACCCGCACTTCGCGACGGCTCAGACCCCGAAACTGCTTGACTGCAGTGAGGATATCAAATTGTATTCAGCATAGACTGTCTGATCAGACCGCACCTGAGCCAGACAGCTGACTCACAAGTTTGACCTCATGAGTCGGCTGAGATTCATGTTGATATCATTCAGTAGCAGTTCCGATGATGAGTTCCTCTTCTTCTTCCTGAATAATGATACGGGGCGTAACCATCAGCATCACGCTTTCAGTTTCGCGTCCCACACCACTATTCTTGAACAATCGGCTGATGTAAGGAATCTTGTTCAGGATCGGCACTCCAGCCATATTTCGGCCTTCTCTCAACCGCTTGATTCCGCCGAGGAGCACGGTACCACCGTCCGGAACGCTGACGACGGTTGATACGGTCAGGTTGGAAGTGACAGGCAACTGCAGTGTTCCGGCAGTTCCTCCACCTTGCTGACCCTGCTGACCGCCTTGGCCTTGCTGGCCACCACCACCGCCGCCTTGTCCACCGCCGCCTCCACCGAAGCCGCCGCCAATTCCGCCGAAGCCGAACTGACCACCGCCACCACCACCGCCGCCTTGTCCACCAAAGCCACCACCACCGCCGCCGCCTTGTCCACCAAAGCCACCAGAGGCTTGTCCGCCGCCGACATTGGTAAAGGTCTGCATTTCAATGATCTGATTGAAGACTGGTAAGATGGATAATCGAACATACCGTCGATCCGCTGAAACCACTCCGTTCACCGTGAGCGTAACACCGTCAAGGGCCTGCCCAATCACCGATTGAAAGCCAATACCACCCTGACCAACTACTGGAATCTGTTGTGCCACATAGTTTCGAATGATATTGTCGCTAACACTCGCGGTTTGCCCGTTGTACATCGTGACTTTTGGAGCAGTCATGATGTTCGATCGAGAGTCACCCTGTGCGGCCTGAATGAAGAAGAAGGCTTCGATATCACTCAGGATGGCCATCCCGACCTGAATACCTGCATTTGGTTGGAATCCACCAAAGTCTGGCACACCAATTTCAAATGATCCCTGACGGAACTGGATGTCGTAATCCTCAGTAAACTGATTCGGCCCTGACATGCCTACGGTCTGACCATTGAAGTCGTCGCGAGGGGAGTTGACTCGGTTTACGCGGTCAAACAGTCCACCACCACCGCCTTGCTGACCCTGCTGGCCCTGCTGGCCTTGCTGACCACCGCCACCACCACCGCCTCCACCTTGCTGAGTATTTCCTCGCAGGTCCTGTCCCTGCTGTCCACCACCACCACCACCGCCTCCACCACCGGCTGCCCCGCCTGGGAATGTAAGCTGGCGAGATCCAAAGGCTGGTACACCAGCAGGATCACCAAGGTTGTCCTGCACGTTGAAGTCGAAGTCGACCCCAATTCGTTCAAAGAAGTTGTCAGAAACACTGATAAACCGCACTTCGACAGTCACTTGCAAGTCCTGCAGCTTTCGCAACTGCTTCAGCAAATCAGCGACCTGCTCATGTGTCGCAGCCGTCTGGCGAATCACAAGGCTCAATGTGTTTTCTTCAGTCCCGATCGTTCCACTTCCACCATCGACGTCCCATGTGCCAGGTTCAATAGTGGTGGTCAGCAGATCGATAAGACCCGAGAAGTCTGCATGATTGTCAGAGTAGTCAACAGTCGCACCAGAGTTGGTTCGACCGTTTCCACTGATGTTGACGGACAGGTCATCGTTTACCTGATACAAGCCCATTCCAGGACTTAGCGATTGATCCTTACTGCCCCTGGAGTTGGTGCCAAGCTTATTTGCCACCGGGACAACCAGATCGGCTACATTGTAGGTCAATGTAACCAGCTTGGTTTCCTGCTCCAGTCGATTCGAGATCATCAGCGTCTCATTCTCGATCGTATAGACCAGACCACCGGCCTGATCCAGCAACAGATTCAATGCACTCCTCAGAGTAATCCCGTCCACATCGATACTGACTGGCTGATCTGCTGTCAGACCTTCCGTTTCGATAGCACGAGTCTGCATGGCAATATTGATGCCGTGGACTGTGGCGATGTGTCGGATGACTTCCGTCAAGGCCACGTCATGGAAGTGCAGGGAGACTTTCTCACCGAGGCTCTTCTCGATCTGCAGTTCACTTTCTGTTCGTTCACGGCTGTCTGCACGGCCATACTTTTCGCGACGTTTTGACAGGTCCGTCCACGACTTTGCATCCGGCATCGAGAAGTCTCCTCCCGGAGGCATAATCGAAGCCAGCTCCACATCGTTCAACTGCTGTGTAAAGCTATCGGCCTTGCGTTCCCGCACGTCATTATTGAAGGCAACCTGACGCTGAATCTTGGCTTTTTCAACCATGATTGTAGCCTGAGGCAGATCCGGATTCAGATCCTTCGCTTTCTTGGCCAACAGTTCCGCTTCTGCGTAGCGATGTTCTTTCATCAGCTCGTTGTACTGATCAACCAGCTCCGCGAACTCCTGCTCGATCCGAATCTTTGATTCTGTCTCGCGTTTGATCGCTTCCATCACGTTGCGATTCTTGTTCTGCTGAGCGATATTCGGTCCTTGCTGATCCATGTACTCGCGAATCGTTTCCTGACTGCGACGAACATAACCACCCAGAGTATCCAGGGACTCCTTATTGAGAGGAGCTGCTTCGACTGTGGCAAGTGTGTTATCCAGAATCTGCAGAGCCTCTTCCGGATTATCCTTCTTCAGCTTCTCTGCTCGGAATACGCTGTTCATGACTTCTGTGCGAAGACGCTCGTAGCGAACATCAGACTCTTCAGTCGCGGTTGTCAGCGGATCCTTTTCATTCATTGGGCTCATTGGAAGTTCGTTATCGATGGTGATCGATTCACCTTCCTGACCAGATGCCAATTGCACATCTGGAGCAGCGGCAACGTTCTGCATAAAGTCCTGCAGTTGTCGACGCTCTTTAGTGCCGAGATCTCCGGCATTCTTCGAAGCTGCAGAAAACGCGGCCTTGGCAGCCACTCGATTACCACTGCGAAGAGCGGCAATACCTCTGCGATAAGCCTGAGAAGCAGACTCACCTTCTGGTGCCAGAACCGGGAAGTCAAACTCTGCCTCGTCGTTTGAAGCAAGTGAAGCAGACGCACGTCCTTCAGGAGTCACATCCACAGGGCTTCCGGACGCCAAAGCGTTTCGGCCATTCTTCTGTGAACTATTCTGAGCCATCAACTGGGCTTCTTCCAGCACGGTCTCCGGACGATCTTCCAGAAGTCCGAACGACGCGTCGTGCTGCTGAGCCTGAATTGCAAGATGCTGAGCCTTCTGATGATCGCCCTTATTCAAGGCAGACCGAGCCTCTGCAACCAGTCGAGAGGCTTCTGGTTCCGTTGCGGTTTCTGCGTCTGCAATGTTATCGGTGCGGGCTGACTTCTTTGATTTGCCCTGACCACGTAGTGCCAGATCAATATCGTTCATAACCAGTTCCGGACGATCATCCAGAACGTTGTACGCAACATTCAACTCGGATGCCTGAGCCGCCTTTTCACGGGCAACACTCAGTTTTCCGTGGACGAGGGCTTCACGAGCTTCGTGAAGAAGCTTGCGAGCCATCAAGGCGTCTTCAGATGTATCACTGTCCGCTGACGCAAACGTCGAGTTGACGGCCGCACCAGTTCCCTGCAAACGTTTAATGTCTCGAGACACCAGAGTCGGATTGTCCTCAAACATTCCGTAGGCCACGTCGAACTCGGCAGCCTGATCCGCAAACTTCGCAGCTTCTTCAAGGTTGCCCGCATCCATCGCGGCTCGTGCCTGAGTCAGCAAGGCTGTTGCCTGCTCGTATTCGTTGTCAGCACTCTTTGACCGAACTGTGGACTTCTCAGATGACTTGCTGCCACCCGCAACGAAGGTCGATGTCTTCGTCTTCTTGTCAAGGTCAGCAATAACATGTTCTGGGCGATCATCCCACAGTCCCCACGAGGCCTGTAGCTGTCGAGCCTGAACAGCACGCGAACGAGCCGTTGCAAGATCACCCTTGGCCAAGGCAAACCGGGCTTCCTTAACCAGTCGTTGAGCCTGCTTCTTCTTCAGCAGGTCGTTGCTGGCCATCGGAGCCTCAACTTCAGCATCTGCCAGTTCCTCGAAAGGATTGACTTCCTCTGAGTCGGCTGCGGCAGAATCATCCGCCTCAGCCATCTCGGAGGATGCTGCTTGTTTCGCAAAGTCAAAATCAACACCCTGCTTTGCCACAGGCTCAGCGAGTGAATCCAGAAACTCCTCAGGAGTTTCTTCTCCTTCATTCCACTCAGCAGACAGCGATGCCGCTGTCTCAGCCAGTCGGCGAGCTTCGGCAGTCTTGCCTTGCTTCACCTTCTGCCGAGCGTCCTGAAGAAATCGTCTGGCAGCAGCATTGTAGTTGCCAGCAGGTTTTCCGGAGTCAGTCTGAGCTGACAACGTTCGTGACGGATCGCCGCCGCTGAACAAATACAGCGACACGGCCATCACCGAAGCGCATGTGATGAGTCCGATGGCCTTTTGCAATGTAGGATCCTCCTTCAGGAATGCGCGACAGAGCGATCTGGCTCTGGCAGCGATCGTCCATGATTTCCGAACCAGTCGATTCTGGTGCGGACCATGAGTCAAATTAGGTAACTCGATCCGAGCCCGGAATCCGTTTCCGGGGACTCGTGATTTAATCTGATCTGAGCTGTCTTGATTCTCCGCTCGTTCACTGCCTCGCAGCGCAACATTCGGACAATCGTCGCGGGGTGATAACTGTTGCGATCCGGAACGGTCAATACGGCGACAGCGTCAATTTGGACTCATTTTCTTCGATTCCTCATTACAGCGTGTCACTTCGGCATTGCCTGCCGATTTCACAGCGACCAAGGCACTGCAGGCCGAATCAGGAAGCCATTTTCAGCGATTTTGGCTGAGAACAGCAATATCGGGCCATCGCTGGAGACTGCTGTCAGCGACGATCTGAGCATCCTGATTACTTCAATGTGGCCTGTCCGGCGAAGTTCAGGCCGCGAATCCTGTCCGACATCGTTTTTTCCTTCTTGAGGTTGACATGAAGAGACAACATCCGCTTGTGAGGAGTCGAATCTCTTCGGCTGCCGGCGGATGCGAGCGATTCGCCTGAGCAGAAACTCCGCGTGCACATCCCGAGCGACTGTCAGAACCCGAATAACCATCCGTCACTTCTCAGACTTCCAGGCGATACTGCCAGTGATATGTCAAGTCGCTCCCGTAATGCTCGATCGACCCACCCGAGTTTGAACAGGCGTCCTGCTGGAATTGTTATAGGCTAGAGTACAGGCGGAAAGACACGGCATGAGCACAACGATTGCCAGAAAACCAGAGTCCCTTCAGGACGCGATCAGGGCTGTGATCAGTTCGGATGACTGCGAACTTCCTGTGCTGCCTGAAGTTGCCGCTCAGTTACTTAAACTGACCGGCGACGTCGACTGCGAAGTATCGGACATCGTGGCTTTGATAAAACGCGATCAATCGCTGACCAGCCATCTGCTTCGCATTTCAAATTCTGTTCGTTACTCCACCGGAGTAACCGTATCCTCGATTCAGCAGGCTGTTGCGCGACTAGGTCTCCTCTGCGTCCGTGAAATCGTGGTTCTTATTTCCTGCCAATGCAAGATCTTCGACGTACCGGACTTTGAAGCACACGTTCGTCAATCTTTTCGAAGATCGCTTGCGACAGCGGCGTTTGCTCAGGAGATCGCTCGAGTTCGTCGCATGAACGTCGAGGAAGCGTTTCTTTCCGGCCTGCTTCACGATGTCGGCCGTCCGATTCTTTTTCAGGCTCTGGCAACTCGTCGGCGACGTTATGGCCTGGCAGCATCAGACGCCGAAATCTGCGAAGCTGCAGAGAAGCACAGAATCTCGCTCGCCGCGAAGCTCATTGTTTCGTGGGACCTTTCAGCCCGTGTTGCAGAAGCCGTTCAGTTTCAGCTTTCTCCGCAGGACGCTCCAGGGTGCTTGCAGCAGGCTGCAACCATCAATCTTGCGAGTTATCTCGCAGACAACGCCTTGTCCTCGAGACCAGCGCCAGAGTCTTTAGACTCACATCCTATGCTCACGGTGCTGAGTATTTATCCGGAGCAGCTTCAGGGCATTCTGCGAAACCAAGATGAAATCCTGGAATGGGTTAACTCAACTACATGATCGCTGAATGCCCGACATTTGATGTGCTTGTGATCGGAAGCGGCCCGGCAGGTCAGAACGCCGCGTTGGAGGCGGCGGAACAGGGTGCTCGTGTCCTGATCATTGAGCAGGAGCCTCAGGTTGGCGGAGCTTGCGTGCAGTATGGGACGATCCCCAGCAAGACTCTTCGTGAGACGGCCCTGACTCTTGCAGCTTTTCAACGTCGCAGCGGAGACGTCTACCAAATCAGCCATGACGCTGAGCTCAGTGTGACAAGCCTGATGAAGCGACTGAATGAAGTCGTGCATGCTTATCAGGAAACAACACGAAACTGTCTCGAACAAGCTGGGGTTGAACGAGCCTACGGCCGAGCCCGGTTTTTGTCCGCCCATGATATTGAGATTACGCGTGTCTGCGGCGAACAAAAGACGGTGAGTGGAAATACTGTGATCATCGCGACGGGGTCGCGACCACGAAATCCTCCGAACATCAGAGTTGATCATGAGAATATTCTCGATAGTGACTCGATACTTTCGATGAGCTACCTGCCAAGATCGATTGCAATCTTCGGAGGCGGAGTCATTGCCTGTGAATATGCTTCGACTTTCTCATCTCTCGGTGTTCGGGTCACGATGCTGGACAAGGCCAGCCGGCCACTTGGTTTTGTCGATGCGGAGCTTGTGGAATACTTCCTGCGACAACTCCGTGCCAATGGAGGAGAGTTCATCGGCAACTGCGAATTAACATCAGTCAAATGGGACGGCTTGAGTTCCGTCAGAACAATATTGGCGGATGGTCGGACATTTGATTCCGATAAAGCGTTTGTGGCACTCGGTCGTGTGGCGAATATTGATTCGCTGGGGCTGGCGAAGGCAGGGCTGCAGGCTTCAGACAGAGGTCTTCTGACAGTCAATGAGTTTTGTCAAACTGCCATGCCGCATATCTACGCTGTCGGGGATACCATCGGGCCTCCGGCTCTGGCATCCGCCTCGATGGATCAGGGGCGAAGAGCTGTTATTCATGCTTTGAGCGGAGTGAGAAGCCAAACCAGTCTCTCGCTGCCGACAGGGATCTATACGATTCCGGAAATCGCCACTGTTGGGATGACCGAGCAGGAAGCCAGAGAGAAATTCGATGCTCCCAGAATCGCCAGGGTGAGTTTCGAACGGATCGCACGAGCGCACATCACAGCAAATCCTTCCGGCATGCTGAAGATGGTGACATGCCCTGATGGCCAGCGCATCCTTGGTATTCAGGTCGTTGGGGACGGCGCCACCGAACTTGTTCATCTCGGTCAAATGGCCATGATTGCCAATCTGCCAGTGGATACATTCATTCAAACGACGTTTAACTTTCCAACGATGGCCGAAGCCTATCGGCTGGCAGCTCTGGAGATCGTTCATACTCGAGAAGCCATAAGTTGCGGTCAGCAGAGTCGGCGGGGGAGCCATAATCTCGATACCCCAGCAGTTCTCAGCCGCAATCTCTGACATTGAATTCGTAGAAGCTGAACATCTCTGGTTGCCACGATGCGCCACTTTTTATGGCAAAGGACGAGCGTGTTCGGAAGTCCCTACCTGTTGTCAGTGAAAAGACCTCCCGATTCGGAATAACCGTTTCGGCGTCTGCATCGAACGAGGACTTGTTGAAAAAAATTGCGCAGGAACCATCCGAAAGCGTTCAATAGTTCAATGAGTTGTAGCGGAGGTTAAAACGCCACCCTTGGTGTACGGGTGCAGAAGTCGCCTCAAGGCAGATCTCGAGAGCGGTGTGACAACCTGATTTCATTTATTGAGTCGTAAACTATGTTCGATCGCATCACTAACTTCTTTCGGCCTGAGGATGCTCAGAAGAAGGCATCAGTGGCACTCGCACGGCTGTTGTCCCAATATGAGATGGATGGTATCGCATATCGCAATGAAATCACCCAGAGCCGGCGACGCAGTGAATCAAGACAACTGGCGCTTGGCTGTTGGATTATCCCGTTCGAAGCTGATCGCCCACAAGTTCTGGATTTTACCGTAGTTTCCTCGGCCGTGACCTACGACATGCGACGCGCTGGAGTTGGCGTATTGACCTTCACTCCAATCGAGCTGAAGAACTTTGTTATTGCTCTCCCTGATAAAGAGGGTGTCTGGCGATTCTTTGAATGTGAAAAGTGTCACAGTTCCAGGATTCCAGGCGGATGGAATCTCTCCGGACTGAAGCTTCTGAGACTGATCGAACTGGAATATCGCGATGTCTCAGTCTTCCGCGACTGTATTCACGAAGAAGCGAACTCTGCGGTTGCAGCAGGCTGGAATGGTTGATGTTTGTGGGCTCCTGATGGTCAGCTTCCGGCGAGGGCTCTTTTCTGTTCCTTCTGCGAAACAGACTGGTCGGATAGTCAAGGGAAAACGAAGCCGCAAACAAAGGGATCGATTCGAAGTTCATTTCTGGCTCTCTGTCGCACTAAGATTGAAGCCTGCTGCCAGGACTCCGCACATTCGCGATTTCTTTGAATGTCCTCTGCAGACTCTTGTTCACCGCCTGAATGTAAATCCAAAGAATCGGGTAACCTTCGCGTGACACATGGCTGCTTGCCTGTCATTTTGTGATCTCTATTCCGGTCCGGACACGTTTACTCTGCCTTCGAACAGCCTATGCGCTGGCCCATTCGCAATCAGATACTGATGCCTTTCGCCCTGTTGCAGGGCGTTGTCATCATGATCATTTCGTTCAACGCATCATGGGCTGCTGCGCAACGGGCAGAACGTGAATCCATTGCACGTCTCGATCAGGTTGTGAGGACGCTAAGTGAATCTCGATTTCCGGTCCAAAGCTCAGTCCTCGAACAGATGAAGGGGCTATCCGGGGCAGACTTTATTGCGACTGACGCCAACGGGATCCTGACGGCCTCAACGCTTCACGAAACTCGCGCCTTGTCGATCCTCTCAACACCAAGAGCGACCGTGCCGGATCTTGGTCGGCTCAGTGAATTTCAACCAGTTTCAGTTGCTGGTGAGATGTGGCTTATCGGCAGTGTTCAAGCTCAGCGGTCCCCTGATCTGAAGGAGTTATTGGTCCTCATCCCTGAAAGTGAATGGCAGGCAATTCGCAATGAAGTCGTCTTTCCGCCACTTCTGATCGGAGGCGGTACTCTTCTGGCAATGGTTGGGCTTTCCTATATGATCGCAGCAAAGCTGGGGGCTCGACTTGATCGTATGCAACGGCATGTTGGTAAACTGGCAACGATGGAGTTTGAGAATCTGTTGCCAGTCTCAGGCAATGATGAACTCACCAGCCTGGCACTTTCCATCAATCGGATGGCTGTCGATCTCCAGCGAGCTACACAGCTTATCCGAATGTCTGAGCGCACAACCCTGATTACACAGGTTGCAGGCGGACTTGCTCACCAGCTAAGAAACTCGATCACCGGGGCTCGTATGGCAATTCAACTGCAAATGAGACGATCTCCGAACAGCGATGTGGAAAGTCTGCTGGTGGCAAATCGTCAATTAAGCCTGACTGAGAATCAGATTCGCGGCCTGCTAAGCCTTACGCGAGATGTCCAGCAGGAACCCCTTCCGGGGCAAATTGATCAGATTCTGGAAACAATTCGTGATCTGCTTGAACCACAATTCCGGCATTCAGCCACTGGCCTGGAGATCGAGTTTTCTGCGGAACACGTCCCGAATTCATTGGCTGTGGCGGATGCCGAACAGATACAGTCTGCATTGCTGAACCTGATTCAGAATGCTCTTGAAGCCTGTCGCCCCAGTGGTCAGGTTCGTGTCGTTGTTGCGTTGACAGAAGATTGTATTCTGGTTGATATCCTTGATAACGGTCCTGGAATTGCCGACGATGTCAGAGGGCGAATCTTTGAACCATTTGTGACAGGAAAACCAGAGGGGATTGGTTTGGGTTTGACGTTGGCTGCACAGGTTGCGGAATCTGCAGATGGAGGATTAACGTTCGAACGGGTTGAGAGCTGGACTCGATTTCGTTTTCAGATTCGCCGCATACGCTGATTTCCTGAAGTCCATCAAAATGCCTCACGTTCTGATTGTCGATGATGAACCATCTATCTGTTGGGCCCTGCGAGAATGCCTGACTGATGAGGGTTTCTCTGTGGATGTCGCGGGGACGGCCGAACAAGCCCTGGTAATCGCCGCTCACAATGTTCCCGATGTCATTGTGATGGATGTGCGGCTTCCGGGAATGGATGGTCTCAAGGCCCTGAGGCTCCTGCGCGACAGGTCAGTCACGGTCCCTGTCATCATCATGACAGCCTTCGGAAGCCTCAGGATCGCCGTTGATGCAATCGATGGAGGTGCTTTCGATTACCTGACAAAACCGATTGATCTGGACAAAGCAGTCGCCGTCGTTCAACAGGCCGTTTCAACACCTCGGAAGTCATGCTCTGCCGCCACTGCTGCCGCAGAATTGGATGATGCGTTGATTGTTGGTAGTTCTCCGAAGATGCAGGAGGTCTTCCGCCGTATCGCTCTGGTCGCTGAGCGAGATGTCCCGGTGCTGATCACGGGAGAAAGCGGGACCGGAAAAGATCTTGTGGCCCGAGCCATCCATCAGCACAGTCATCGCAAAGGTGGTTTCGTCCCGATCTGTATTCCGGCGCTAAGCGAAACCGTCATTGAAAGCGAACTCTTTGGCCACTCCCGTGCCGCGTTCACCGGGGCCGACAAAGATCGCAACGGGCTACTGGAACTCGCAAACGGTGGCACCGCGTTTATTGATGAAATTGGTGACGTCTCCCTGAATCTGCAGGCCAAACTTCTACGCGTCCTTGAGACCGGAGAACTGCGCCCGGTGGGAAGCAACGATTGTCGAGTAGCGTCATTCCGGCTGGTTGCTGCCACTCATAGATCTTTGGAGCAAAGAGTCTCCTCAGGGGAATTCCGAAGCGACCTGTTCTTTCGCCTGAACGTCTTCCGAATCGAAGTCCCGCCGCTTCGAGAACGTCTGGAAGACCTTCCTGCACTTACACAGAGATTTCTGGCGAACTGTCTTCGCGGAGGACGCATCCTGCAGATGTCAGACGAAGCCCTCCGTGAGTTAATGACACGACCGTGGCATGGGAACGTCCGGGAACTTCGCAACGTTGTGGAGTCTGCCAGCGTTGTTTGTCGAGGGGATACGATCCTGCCTCAGCATCTCTCTGATCCAACGTCGCTGCTGACGACTGCGTCAGTGGAAACATCTATAGATCCAGTTACTCAGCTCAACTCTGCAATCCAGGCATGGACCACGGCACAGCTGAGCAACCAGTCCGCGACCGTGGATGACCTGTATAATCGTTTTCTTAAGGCAACAGAGCCGACGCTTCTTTCAACCACGCTTGAACACTCCAGCGGACAACGCGGTGAAGCTGCCAGAATCCTGGGGATTCATCGCGAAACCCTCAGGGACAAGCTCAAACGAGTCGAGGAGACGCCGAAGTGAAATCCTTGATTCCTGTCGCCGGAAACAGCAGGGCTTCGCACGCTGCGACTCCACCAGAGTACCAGTTCCTCAACTCTCGCAAAAAATAATCCGCAGTTCATAGATCCTGCAACTCTCAGCTTTTTACTGCCAACAGAGCATGAGGGATGGGTGAAGCATGGAAGCGATACCATGAGTTCATTGCATCAAGCATTACAGTGTTACGGATCAGTGTTCGTCCGCACGTAAGTCGATGAAGGGCCATTGCGGTGAAAGTTCGGCGGGCCAACCCGAATGGAATTGTGAGCACTCACTTCAGCACCACTTGATTCACGCAATTCGGAACACCTTCTCAACATCAGATCCTGTGGATGGCAGGGCAAGGCAGTTCCGGTTTTCGCCAGAACTGCCAGCGTGGTAGCGTCGGAAGCATCGCCGACAAGGATTCCACCAAGTAATTGTTTCCCATCCATCGTGAATAGCAGTTTTCGGTAAACTCCGGCAAAGGCATCTTCCTCAGACAAGACTGCGACATTCTCAGTGTCGGTCTCCCACTGACCGAAACACGCAACGTCAACTCCGAGGAGCTTTAAATTTATCGATAAGTCGCCATATTCAAAGGGTCGACTGTCTCCACAAAAGTTCGCAGCCACGGTCTCTGCCATGGTATAACCAGGCGCTGTGACTCCGAACTTTGTTCCCGAATGCAAAGCGCATTCGCCAATGGCAAAGATTCGAGGATCATTGGTCTGCAAGCGGTCATTGACCTCAATGCCACCTTGCTCACCAACGGTAATTCCTGCCTGGCGAGCCAGTTCATCTCGTGAACGAATTCCATCCGAAATGATTAACATATCGCAATCGATTGTTGTGCCGTCGTCAAACACGATTCCCTGAATGTGACTTTCACCTCGCACCTCAGTCAGTGTCTTTGACAAATGGACGTTGACGCCAAGATCCCGAATTCTCCGAAGCAGAGTTTGTGAGCCAGCTCGATCAAGATGAGCTGACAGAAGTTGATTTCCAGGCTGAACAATATGAGTCAGCAACCCCAACTCAGACACAGCGCCAGCAACTTCTAATGCTGAAAGTCCTCCGCCTAAAACTGCACAAGTTCGAGCTTTCCTTGCAGAGGTTACGATATGTTCCAGGTCATCAGCGGTACGGTAAACAAATATGCCCTGCTTCTGAATACCTTGTACTGATGGTACGCGAGGATACGCCCCCATCGCGAGGATCAGAAGATCGTATTCAACGTTGACACCTTTCATCGACCGCACAATATGACGATCCCGGTCAATATGGATTGCACGGTCCGCAAGGTGCAGCGTGATTCCAACAGCTTCGTACCAATCTCGTCTTGCCAACAATAATTTCTCGGCATCCCGTTGAGCAGTGAAGCTGAAGAGTCCTACTCTGTCGTAGGCAGATCTGGCTTCCTCACAAAAGACGACAAGCTTATAGCGTCGCCGCTCATCGAACGCTGTCAGCTGCTCACAAAACCGCAGACCTACCATTCCGCTGCCGATCACGACAATGGTTTGTTGTTCTGCGAAACTCATCGGCCGATTACCCTCTGGAGAAATTCAGCAGGCTGACAGTCAACCTTATCGAAACAAAAGAACTGACACCACACGCCCCGGGTTCAATAGGAATACTCATCAAATCATGCACATCAAAAATTCTTTGAGCCCACGTTCTCACGCCTGAGCTGTCGACACAAACCAGTTGGCGTTTCATGACTGCAGCGATGAGCCCATGCCGCCGGGTCAACCAGGAGGCTCTAAGGAATCGGGACAGTGACCTCGCATAGTTCTTTCCTCGAGCATTTTCTGAAGCATCGAGGAGCTAGTCCCGGTTTCGTTGGGCATTCTGAAAATTCTTGCTTCAAGGCTCTGGGTTTCGTAGTGACGGAATACTCTGGAATTTTGTGGATCGTAATCGATCAAATCGACTAGCCTCCGACTGATGATGATCAGCAACGAAAGCTCTGTACAAATCTCTCTCAGACTCGGAATTCTGATGAGTTCTTGATGACAGCCAAAACAACCCCTGATGCACCTGCCAGCACTTTCGCATGATGACTTTAGCTCCCGAAAATTCAGGAATGATTCTTCATCAAACAACACAAGGTTCTGATGCAGGGAACGCCCTCGAGGCGATCCTCTGCAATTTTTGGTACTCTTAAATGCTCCGCAGCGAATCTGTCCCCAATCTAAAAAGCCAGAGAATGTCCTCATTCTTTTCATCACCCCTCAGAGACAGGGCAAAACGCATACCGATGGCGATTTTTCTTTGCTGATCATGTGTTCCCGGTTAAGTTTCTACATCAATTGCAGTGACTGTCCTGCACAAATATTCCGTAAGATTTGATTCGTAAAATGAAACGCCGCTGTCTGGTTAAAGATGCTGCTACCGACCTTGGCAGCATTGCCTGAACCGTTTGCACCGGATCGACCAGCGATGGCCCCAGGAGCCGCTTCTTGATTTGGCCCGCGTAGATTGCCAGACTTCCGAATCTTTCTGAGTTCAGCAATTCAGGTCCATCACGGTGTGACGTTCACGCTGCTGAGGCCAGAGTTAGCAGTTTCTGGATTGTGCGGTCGCCGCGTGCGGCAGCTAAACTCTCGATTGTTTCGCTGCAGTGCTGTCGGGCTGAAATACGCGATTCCATCCGTTGCGTTAGCTTCCCCGGAATTCATGCGATCGATCGATTCCTCTATGTTTTTGAGTTGATGAGACTCGTGAATCCGAGGACTGCGATTAATTCTTTAGGTCCGCACCGGGCGTCAACAAACAGATGCGAATCTGTATCGAGAATAGTA
>CAIXQV010000856.1 GCA_903921605.1 uncultured Planctomycetaceae bacterium
ACCCGGGGTAGAAGAAGTTGAGAACTTCGTTTGTCCCTGCGGGAGTTTGAGATTTCAAATTTGAAATTTCAGATGCCGCGCCAGCAGCCTGCAAAATTGGAGGATTGTGTTCCCGATCCGGCCAGCCGAGCGTGGCATGCGGCCACAATGCGGAACTGAACCATGTGTCGAGAACATCGGGATCCTGAACGAAGCCCATCTTCGCCAGACGCATGTGAAATGCGTCGTCTGAATCATCAAAGTGATCGTCAAGGCAAAGGAGAACCGTCAACGGGTCGGACTCTGATACCTTTGCGAAGGTGAATCCATTCGGATGGCGAAGTTCTTCAAGAGCCCGATGCACCTCGTCCGTGCTTGTGAACGTGGCGGTCCAAACCGGAATCCGATGCCCCCACCATAACTGCCGACTAATACACCAGTCGCGTTTCTCACCGAGCCAGTCGAGATATGTCTTGGCATAACGCTGCGGAAAGAAGCGAACTCGGCCATCTTCAACGGCGTCAATCGCGTTCTGCGCCAGCGTGTCCATCTTCACGAACCACTGATCACTCAAAAACGGTTCAACCGGCGTCTTGCTGCGGTCGCTGTACTTCATCGGGATGATGCGATCTTCGACCTTTTCCAAATGCCCCAGCGAATCCATCTTCGCAACGACTCGCTTGCGAGCTTCGTAACGATCCAGACCCTGGTACTCGCCGCCGTTTTCGTTGATCGTGCCATCTGAATTCAGGATACTGATCGGCTCGCCCATCTTGTCCTTGTTGCGAGACCAGCAGGCATAGTCGTTAGGATCGTGAGCCGGCGTGACCTTCACTGCACCAGTGCCCAATGTCTTGTCCGCCAGCAATGCATCAGCAACGATCGGGATAATGCGGCCGTTGGCCGGAATCATCACATGCTTACCGACAAGATCCGTGTAACGTTCGTCCGTGGGATGAACGCAAACAGCAGTATCGCCAAGCATGGTTTCGGGGCGAGTCGTTGAGAACGAAATGCGAGTGCCGGTTGGTTTTCCGGCCTCATCAACCACCGGATAGTTCATCGTCCAGAAATGCCCGGCAATGTCATCCGTGTAAACTTCATCATCCGCGACGGCGGTCTGAAGATACGTATCCCAGTTCACCAACCGCTTACCGCGGTAGATCAATCCGTCACTGAACATCTTGAAGAACGTACGACGAACTGCCTTGCTGCAGACTTCGTCCAGTGTAAAACGTACTCGACGCCAGTCACAACTCGAACCGATCTGTTTGAGCTGATTCAGAATGCGTCCCTCGTACTCATTCTTCCACTTCCAGATGCGTTCGACCAAAGCCTCACGACCAATGTCGTGGCGTGTCAACTTCTCCTCTTCCAGCATCCGACGTTCAACGACCGCCTGAGTCGCGATGCCCGCGTGGTCTGTGCCCGGCATCCACAGAGCGGCTCGGCCCTGCATGCGTCGCCAGCGAGTCAGCAAGTCCTGAATTGTGCCGTTCAGACAGTGCCCCATGTGCAGCGCGCCGGTCACGTTCGGCAGCGGAATCATGATCGTGTGCTGTTCCTTGCCCGGCGTGGGTTCGGCGTTGCAGTATCCCTTGCTGAGCCAGTGTTCAACCCAGCGAGTCTGTGCGGCGGCTGGTTCGTAGGCTTTTGGAAGTTCTGTGGTCATTGGCTGCGGTTACAGTTCAAAACGTGATGCGATTGATTCAAATTCAGGGGCGAAGCTTAATGAAAAGGTCGCGGTGCGTCGAACCGGATCTATTCCCGCCGGATGCAGTCGCAAAATTTGGCAGACTCTGCTCGCCCAAAAATACCGATAGTTCGCTCCCGCCGAACATTTGGCCCTCATGACTGACCGCAGGAGCAGAATCACCGCCTTCTCGCTTGATGGAAAACGCCGTCTCTCCGATCTTCGGCGTCTATGACGACGCTCCGCCCCGTTTTCTCCGTGTGGAAACTACGAAGTATGCGGCGCATGACAAGGATCGTTGACCTCATCGCCTCAGCCGCTGATGCTTTGTTTCAGCCTGCGTCTTGCGGCCGATCGCCGCACGATTTCATCGGCGATCACGCCAATCAGAATCACAGCCCCGATGATTGTTGTTTCGTGCTGCTGCGGAAGTTTCAGGAGCGTAATCAAGTTGTTCAGAACCTGCATGACCGCAGTACCGATCACAACTCCCAGAATTGATCCTTCACCCCCGCGAAGACTACAGCCACCCAGTACTGCTGCAGCGATGGCATACAACTCATAGGAGTTACCAAAACTCGATGGCGACACCGACGTTGAATCCAGCGCAAACAGCATCCCTCCCAGCGCTGCGAGAACTGTGCAGATCACATAGGCCATCAGAGTAATCCGGCCCGTGTTGATCCCGCTGAATCGAGCCGCCTCTTCATTGCGTCCTAAAGCCAGCAGGTATCTTCCCCAGATGGTTCGACCGAGGAAAACGGACGCTACGACTCCTATGGCGGTCAGCAGAAAGAATGGGATGGGAATTCCAAAAACCATTTCCTGCCCACGAAATAATAGCCCAACGCGTCCCGATGCCACTGGACCTAGAACTTCCTGGAGCTCACCAAATCCCGCTGGATTGTCGTTTGTCAGCCACCGCGAAACGCCTCGATAAATCAGCAGCGCACAGAGCGTAACAACGAACGGCTGCAGCTTCACTTTTGTCACCAGCAAACCATGTATCAACCCAAGCACTGTCGCCACCACCAGCACAACCAGAATCGCAACAGGGATCGACGTTCTTTGATGACGCTGTAATACAATTGCGAATGCATCGGCTCGATACTTTTCGCCGGGGTCTTTCGCCAGCGTCAATCGCTTTGTTGTCCCGGCCGTCTCAACATTCGACACCTTTTGAGTCGTCAC
>CAIXQV010000857.1 GCA_903921605.1 uncultured Planctomycetaceae bacterium
CCGGTCGCTTCAGTCAGAACGTCGGCCAGAGTTTGGCAGGCATCTGTGAGCAGAGAATTCTTGCGTGGATCACGACTCAGCAGGAAATGACAGACGCAACGATGTTCCTTTGAGAGCAATCTGGCGACCGTCACATGCCATGCGGTTCCTGAGCTTTGCTCTTGAATCTGCAGATCCGAATGAGTTTGCGATAGTCGAGTTGAATCGCCGATGTGCTCACAGATTTCGCTGGACGGCGTTCCCGCGAGCAGTCGAATCTGATTCCCCTCCGCGACGACAATCACAACGTCGTTCGTACCCACCAGCGAGATCAGCGACTTCTGAGCGATCTGCAACAGAAGATTCAACGAGTCCCCTCGCCGGGCCGCAGTCTCCAACTGCTCCAGATGAGACTCAAATTGATCTGTCGACAATGCGCTCATGGAATTTTCTGTTGTGCCAAATGGCGCGATATCAGTTCCAGCAGAACAGGACTAACTGCCCCGTGTTACATCATGGCGTACAAAAACGTCCGTGCTCTTCAAGTGTTGAGACGCGATTGCCCCGGGCAACAGTACTTAATATCCTGGCAGCGGTCTTCGAAGGCCGCTACGGTATAAGCCATCGAGAAGAAGAATTCTGCTCGATGCGTACTCGGATAAAGCATCTTCGGAACAATGTGAGCCGTTGAGAACTCCGAGAGACCCCTCGCTTGCCCTGCAAGTCTCTGCAGTTTGCCTGAATTGCCACTGTTTGAAATTGGCGAGTTGTGCGGGTGCTTTTGGCGGGGGCGAGAACGCCTCGAAAGCGGCTGACGACGGAACGGAATTGGGACATCATCGATTCAATGGCAGAAAGTGACACGTGACTGCTCCCGGTGGACAAGTCCTTTGGCATAATGCGGCGAGTATTTCGCCTTCCGATCATCCCAATCGTTGATTGCCGGAAGTATCGGCCAAAACGAATTTGAATTTTGTGCCAGATGACGTCGCGTCAACGAAAACAGCCGTCTTCGAGTGAAGGCGGCTGCGGAAATTTGCGTGGTATCGAGCTGATCAAAGAGCGATCAAAGCCCCAGACCGAATTCCAGCTTACAAGGCACCTTCATTGTCTCCGTCTTGGTGTAGTACGAGACCTTGGCCTTGATCGACTTCGCATCGGATGCAATCTGCCACGATCGTGAATAGGTCACGTCGTCGCCGAAGCCGAAACTTCCTGAGCCGCCGCTGGAACTTTCCACCGTCTTTCCTTTCGCATCAACGAACTCAATCGAGGCGATCGAATCAAATGGCTTCTTGCTGCTCATTTGAAACGTCTTTTTGAAAGGCTCCCCAAAGGCATCTCCAATTTCGCCAACTGTTGCGTCCAGAGGACCAAACTTCAGTTCCTTGCCCTCTTCCAGCACAATCTCGACATCCACGGTTTTCAGATCTCGCCCCACTACAAGAACGAGATCGCCTTCCATTTGAATCTGCTTTGTTCCTTTGGCAGGAATCTCCGACGTCCGCATGGACACAAGGCCTTTCTCTGGCTTCTCGTTCAGGCTCAATCGGAAGTTGCCATCAAACATCTCCTCGAGAGGCAGTTCTGTTCCGTCATCCTGCTTCAACACAATCGCCGTTTGCTTTGCATCAAGCGAAAGAACGGTTTCTTTGGGTGCATGGAAATGCAGATCCACTTCGAGTCCCGGCTGGCGCATCATCGACAAACCCTGGCCAAACTCAGACGACGGATCTTTTTGCCCCACGGAGTATCCGGCGATCTGAAGCTTCACCTTCTCTTCACCGAAAGTTGAAGCCGTTGCCGCGGCCAGGTATACGGTGGAAAATAACAGGCAGGTCTTCCAGGCATTCGACTTCATGATTTGAACTCACTTCTTTGTTGGTGTTGAACAACTTGTTCGAGATCCCCACAGACCCCGGCGTCCCACGACAGTGGATGTGACGTTCACCCGCCAGCGAAATCTTTAGCACTCGACAGGGTGATGGTTAAGCTGCAGATCGAACGACAGCGAATCCGTCGGCCAACTATTTCAAAAATCTGTGTAATCCCGCGAAAAGACTCGGTCTGCATAAGCCTCCGGCGAGCGGCAGGGCGTCAGCCCTCCGAGTGCGACTCCTTGCGATTCTGTGTTTCGGTCGGGGCTGGATTTTTTGCGTGGCAGGTTAGATGAGGGCTCGCGCGGCATGCGCCGGTTGAGCGTGACTGCTCGGAGGGCTGACGCCCTGCCGCTCGCCGAAAAGGGACGGGCGGAAACGAAAAAAGGGTTCCCGAATTTCTCGGGAACCCTTTTTCTTTTTAAATGGGCAGAGGGGGAATCGAACCCCCGACACCAGGATTTTCAG
>CAIXQV010000858.1 GCA_903921605.1 uncultured Planctomycetaceae bacterium
AGGTTGAGGAAGAGCGGCGTGTTCTTTACGTCGCACTGACTCGTGCCAAAGACGAACTGATCGTAACTCGACAAGGGTATAAACTCTGGGCTGCAGAGGACAAAAAACAGCCGGACAATTCTGACGAGGCATCCGAAACATATTTCTTTAATGGTCTACCCGAACATCTATTTGAGCACCATGTGCATCAATCTGAAAAACCGGTTTTTAAACGGCCCACTGGCCAGGCTTATGAACCGCCTGTCGTCGGAATTATCATTTCCTCAGCTTCGCAAGTGACGACGATTCCTGCTGCAGCAATTTTGCCACAGCCTTTGAAGCTAACAAGGCCGCCTGAGTTTTTGGCAGTAAGTTCACCCGATATGCCTCAACCTCAAATTTCAAGTAATTTTCTCTCCGTGCAGAAGCAAGTATTAGTTCAGAGCTCCACTCAACCAGAGTCCACTCAACCAGAGCGCAGTTGTTCTCGAGAGCCTTTTGCAGTGGAGCCGTACTGGATTGATGCTGTGACTCGTTGTAGCTTGCTTGACCGACGTCTGCAGTCTGCTGGGCGACGTATTCCACCAAAGCATTTCATAGAGAGTATATTGTCAACGCTCGCGGCACATCGAGGCGCGATCCATCGAACCGTTCTATGCGATTCTCTGGGGCTGCCGGTAATCCGCTTTGCTGGAGTCATCTCCAAAATGATGCAACTGTTGAATGTCGATAATGTGCCAGTCCTGAGCTACGATGACCGAGACAACCTGCTTCGCCTGAATGTGGAACTGCTCTGTCGCCAGTTCCAGATCCACGAAGAACCGGATACTGAGCCAAACCAAAATTCCGATCATTACTGAAAAAATGGAAACACAAGCCGCTTCGGATGAAGCGGTGACATACAGGACCGAAAGCTACTCAACAATGGAAATTAGCCCTCAACGCCGAGATGAGATTCTGGACGCTCTGCGAAAAGGAACCGTCCCCAGCAGTCGATTGGATGCTTTTGCGGTAGGCATAGATCACCTGCAGATGCATCTGGACGAAGAACTCAGGAAAGTGCAATCGGGCTCCAGCCAGTTCAAAGCCGTCCGAGGTGAATATGGTTGCGGTAAGACATTCTTTGCTCGATGGCTAGCGGAACGTGCGAGGCAGTTGGGATTTGTGACCGCCGAAGTGCAGGTTTCTGAAACAGAAACACCATTGCATCGACTTGAAACGGTTTATCGAAGACTCACGGAACGCATGATGACCCCGGGGGGCGAGTCGGGAGGATTCCGCAATCTGATTGATGGCTGGTTCTTTACGTTGGAAGAGGATGTCCTTGCTGAAGGAAATGTGGGTGCGACAGACGAAAAAGCATTGCTGGAAAGAACCAATGAACTGATGGACAAGCGATTGTCCATGATCAGTCAGACAGCGCCAATGTTCGGAACGGCCTTGCGTGGCTACCGAAATGCTCAGGCTGCAGGCGATTTTGCGGCTGCTGATTCGATCCTGAACTGGCTCTCTGGTCAACCAAACGTGGCCGCTGCGGCCAAACGTTTTGCTGGCGTGAAGGGAGATATTGACCACTTCGGTGCCATGAACTTTTTGCAAGGCGTGCTGGCGGTATTGAGGGACTCCGGTCAAGCGGGGTTGTTGGTCGTTCTGGACGAAGTTGAGACCATTCAACGAGTTCGCAGTGACGTTCGCGACAAGAGCCTGAATGCCCTCCGCCAGATGCTGGATGAGATTGATTCGGGACGATTCCCCGGACTGTATCTTCTCATCACTGGTACGGGATCATTCTTTGAGGGACCTCAGGGGGTCTCGCGACTGGAGCCGCTGGCTCAGCGGCTGCATGTGGATTTTCAGACGGATGCAAGATTCGACAATCCTCGGGCTGTACAAATTCGACTTTCGCCATTTGATTTGAATCGACTGTTTCTGGTCGGATGCAGAATTCGCGATATCTTTTGTCAGCACTGCAAATCATCTGAGCGAATTAAGCAACTGTGCGACGACGCTTACATCAAAACTCTTGCCGAAGCCGTAACAGGTCACCTTGGAGGCAGAGTTGGAGTTGCACCCCGAATCTTCCTGAAGAAGCTTGTAGCAGACGTACTGGATCGCATTGACCTCTATCCTGATTTTAATCCACGAGCAGATTATCGGCTGACGATCACAGACCGTGAATTGAATCCGGCTGAACGAGTTGCCATGGGAGCTGACAATGTTGATGAAATCGAGTTGGACCTGTGAGCGCATTTGAAAAACTTCACCCAGCGTTACAGTACCATATTGTCAACAGCCTCGGCTGGAGATCACTTCGACCGTTTCAGGAGGATGTGATCCCTGAGGTTCTCTCCGGGAAGCACATGGTCATCCTGGCCCCGACTGCCGGGGGCAAGACGGAGGCTGCGTTTTTTCCGGCAGCCTCGCGGATTCTCAGCGAGCAATGGCAGGGCTTAAGCGTGCTTTATGTGTGTCCGCTCAAGGCGCTGTTAAATAATCTAAATTTGCGTCTTCAACATTACAGTCGATTGCTGGGCTTTAAGTCAGCAGTCTGGCACGGAGATGTTTCCAGTTCGGAAAGAAGACAGATCCTGCGGGACCATCCGTCCTGTTTACTGACGACCCCAGAGTCTTTGGAAGTCATGCTGCTGTCCGATCATGTGGACCATCGCAGCCTTTTCGCCAATCTGCGGATCGTCATTGTGGACGAGATCCATGCATTTGCTGGTGATGATCGTGGCTGGCACCTGTTGTCCGTTCTGAGTCGCATCACTCGATTTGCCGGACGGGAACTGCAGAGAATTGGTTTGTCTGCGACAGTGGGAAACCCGGTAGAGCTGAGTGATTGGCTGGCTGGCTGCTGTCAAGGTCCGAGAGGTGTCTATGTGCCCTCAGTTCTGCCGTCAACGGAGGCGAGAGTCTCTATAGACTATGTTGGATCACTTCAGAATGCTGCCGTCATCATTTCGCGGTTGCATCGAGGCGAGAAGCGGTTGGTTTTTATTGATAGTCGATCCCATGTGGAAGAGCTGGGAAGTGCACTGAAAGACCTTGGGGTTCGAACATTTGTTACACACAGCTCTTTGAGTCAGGAACAGAGGCATGCGGCAGAGGAGGCCTTTGCTACTGGAAGCAACTGCGTCATTGTGGCCACAAGCGTACTTGAGCTTGGCATTGATGTGGGAGACCTTGACCGTGTGATTCAAATCGATTCGCCCGGTTCAGTCGCTGGGTTCTTACAACGGATGGGCCGAACCGGGCGACGGCCCGGAACTTTGAGAAACTGCCTGTTTCTGACGACGACACCAGAAAAGCTGCTTGTCGTTTCTGGACTTGTGAGGCTGTGGGCTCAAGGTTTCGTTGAATCTGTCACACCACCGCAGCTGCCATTGCACATACTGGCCCAGCAGATCATGGCTCTGGCCCTCCAACAGCGGGGAGTGACTCGTGCAGCAATTCGTGAATGGTTGAACCGTGTGCCCGCATTCGTCTCTGTCGAACCAGAAATGATCGATTCGCTGTTGGCGTGGATGCTTGAGAAGGATCTGATGTGGGAGAACGAAGGGCTGATATGGTTTGGCCAGCAGGGCGAAAAGGACTATGGCCGAAAGAATTTTTTAGAGCTCTTCACCGTCTTTTTAGTACCCCCCGTCTTTGAGGTAATGCATGGCCGGGACCATGTCGGTTCAGTCGATGAGATTATCTTTCTGGAGAAACCACAAGGTCCGAGAATGTTGCTGCTCGGAGGCAGGTCCTGGCTGGTCAATCACATTGAATGGAAGCGAAGAGTTGCTTACGTAGAACCCGTCAAGGAAAAAGGAAAAGCGAAGTGGGTGGGCAGTGGCCGTCCAATTACAGCAGTACTCGCCAGAGCAATTCGCAGTCTCTTAAGTTCCGACACTGGCATGAGTCAATGGAGCCAACGTGCGTCAGAACAGATGGCGAAGTTGCGAGAAGACTATAACTGGGTGACCGAGGGACAGACGACTCTGTTGTCGAAGAAGGGCCTGCAGTGGTTCAATTTTGCGGGCACTCTCGCCAATATGGCTCTGGCAAAGGCCTTAAGCGACTCGCTTGGTGAAGGCGTTCGAGCAGAATCATTGTGTGTAACGTTTGATTGTTCTGCGTCAATGTCGGAGGTGCTTAATGCGATCGAGACCGTCAGGCAAACCGAACCAGAGTTGTTGGTCCCCTTGATAGACGAAAACGCAATTTCAGGGCTCAAGTTCTCGGATTGCCTTTCTCCAGAACTCGCCAGAATGCTCCTGACTCAACGATATTCAGATCCAGAATCAGTTCAGCAGTGCCTGAAAGAACCAACAGTGCCGGTTGTAGATGCAGAAATATCCGACTCGTAGTTTCAGGAAGCAACCAAATGGATGGAACACGGGAGATATGTTGTCATACTCCTACCCCTTGGGGGCAACTTGACACGGTCCTGCTCGAAGTCTTGATGTTGCAGCCAATGCCTGACTTCATTCCCACTGTTTTGATGCGGTTTTCAACGCATGGCCTCAGAAACTCCCGAGTCTCCGCCTCCCGGCATTAGGTTGCAAATACCTGAATTGAACGGGGCCTTGAATCGCGAAGAGTATGAACTCCACGAACTCGCCTTAGAGTGGGGGTTGAGTGAGCCGATCGTAATTCGTGATGAAGACGATATCAAAGCCAAGGCAAGCTGGAAGGACAAGCTGCAGCCATTTGAGCATCAGGTGCAAAACCTGATCACATTCTGCCGCAGGTTGCCAGTTTCAATCATTGCCGATGACGTGGGGCTCGGTAAAACAATCAGCGCCGGTCTGATTCTCAGCGAATTGTTGGTACGTCGAAAAGTAAACCGCTGCCTCGTTGTGTGTACAAAGCTGATTGCGCCTCAGTGGATTGAGGAGTTACGGGATAAATTCGGAATCGATGGGCAGTGGGAGACTGGGAGTGCAGTTCGCTCATTGTTTCGCGGCGACTCCACAGTGGTTACGACGACATATGAATCTGTGCGTGACTACATGGCAGAGGCCAGTGCCGCAGGTTTCGACATGCTCATTCTGGATGAAGCTCACAAACTGAGAAACCTCTACGGAGCCAATTCTCCTCCGAAGATGGCAACCGCTGTTCACAAAGCACTTGAAGCCCGTATCTTCAAGTATGTGCTGATGCTGACAGCGACACCCATGCAAAACAGAATCTGGGATCTTTACAGTCTGATTGACTGTCTTGCGGTGGCCAAGGGCCACGAAAACCCATTCGGCGATCAGACCACCTTTGCCGCAAACTACGGCAATCCATTCAAACAGGCTGGCTGGAGCTCAAGCCCCTCGGGACGAAAGTTCAGAGAGACACTAAGGCAGTACGTTGTTCGTGCTCGCCGCGCTACGGTTCGCCTTTCATTCCCAAAACGCGAGTTGCGGCTGGAAAGGGTGCCG
>CAIXQV010000859.1 GCA_903921605.1 uncultured Planctomycetaceae bacterium
ACGCCTGAAACACTCGATCCTCTCGCATTCCGGGCCTTTGAGCTGCTCAGGAAAACCAATCAAGTTCTCGTCACGGCAGAGAGTTGCACGGCCGGATTGATTGCCGCCACGCTGGCTCGAGTTCCCGGGATGTCGACTGTTCTGGCGGGTGGATTTGTCGTTTATCAGATTGAAAGCAAAGTCGCGTGGATGAACATTTCTCCAGCCGTGATCGAGCAGCATGGCGTTGTCAGTTCGGAGGTCGCTCAGTTAATGGCCGATGCCGCATTGCGGAATACCATCCACGCCACAATAGCCATCAGTATTACTGGACATCTCGGTCCGGATGCCCCTGTTGATCTGGACGGCATCGCGTGGTTGGGATTTGCACAGCGAAATTATCCGTGCTGCTCGCACAAACTTCATTTGCAGACCACAATACCACAGCTTACCAGCACACCTTTTACAGACTCAGAACAACGATTGTTTATTCGCCACGAGCGACAGCAGGATGCCGTACGTCAGTCGTTGAGTTTTCTCTGCAAGAAACTGGAATCTTTCCATGAATGTTAAATGGTCCCTTTGCCTGATCGCTCTTTTTCTCTTTGCAGGTTGTGAAGAGTCCAAGCGGGACACCGTGACGAAAGCCACCAGCACCGCTGGAGAAAAAGTCGTCACACAGATGGCACTGAACTGGTATCCCGAAGTCGAACACGGAGGATATCTTGCGGCGGACACTCTGGGACTTTTTGACAAGAATGACCTCGACGTCGAGATTATCCCAGGCGGGCCCGGTGCGCCACAGGGGATCATTCAGGAGCTGGCTGCGGAGCGAATTCAATTCGCAGTGTCCGATGCCGATAATGTCGTCAAAGCGCGAGCGGCGGGAGTTCCGATTGTTGCTCTGATGGCTCCTCTGCAAAGCAATCCGCGTTGCATTATGGTGCATGAAGCATCCGGAATTACAAAGCTGGAAGAACTGGTCAACGTGGAGTTGGCGATCAGTGATTCTCGCCCGTTTGCTTTGTGGATGAAGAAGAAACTTCCTCTAACCAATGTTCGCATGGTTCCCTTCAACGGCTTGGTCGGCGAGTTTCTCGTAAAGCCCGATTTCGCGCAGCAGGGTTACGTATTTAGTGAACCGTTCGTCGCGAAAGAAAAAGGCGGAGATCCGAAAGTTCTAATGGTCTCTGACATTGGCTTTAATCCGTATGCCAGCGTGTTAGTCACGACAGAAACCGTGATCAATCAACGCCCGGATTTGGTGAAGGCCGTCGTTGCCGCCAGTGTGAAAGGCTGGGAGCAATACCTGCTTGATCCTGCAAAGACGAATGAAGCGATCCATGGCATGAACAAAGACATGAGCCCTGCAGCGTTGAAGTATGGAGTCGAAGCGATGGCTCCACTTTGCGAGACCGGTGAAGGCATGACCGCCTGCGGGATGACTCTGGAACGCTGGCAAACGTTGGTTCAACAGATCGAAGAACTGGAAGACATTCCTAAAGGTTCCGTGAAGCCCGAAGAGTGTTTCAATGTGTCGTTTCTGCCCGCAGCAGCCGCCGCACCGTAATGTGCTGTTTCGAAATTGCATCCGGTCAAGGCTGCAGTTTCGTCAGATCTGGAAACGTAGGTTGGACAATCGCGTCCAACAGCCGTGTCCGGCATTCCAGCGACGGGCAAGAATGCCCATCCTACGTTTTAAACAAGTCTCGGCAGAGCACTACCCACCAGCATCCAGCGAGAGGATCAGGATGGTGTCGCCGTCGTTGATTGGCGTTGTTGGGTCGGTCGTGAATCTGTCTCCGCTCAGGTTCGCGGTATATCCCGGCCGAAAGTGTGGCCCGTCAAAACAGCACTCGCCAAGCCCCGGAAACAATTGCGACAGGGACAGGGCAAGATCGCCCAGGGTCGTGGCTGTGGCTTTGGCCTGAGCAACCCCGGCTCTTGCACGAGGAATACCGTAAAACTCAACCTGAACCTGTGGCACAAAGTGATTCCCGTATCCAGATGCAGAGACCGTTGCACTCACAGCGCGGCGTGTTCGACTGCTGATTGAACATGGAGCCGGCGGTGAATCATACCGTTAATCCCCCGGAGATCGAATCCCAGAGCGGTCCGCGGTACTGATGATCTGCGGTCTGGCACAGGCTGCTCTGGCGGGTAAATCACGGATCAGCAAGGCTCCACCGAGCAGATGGACGAAGTGACAAGGGCGGCTCTCGAGTGCGTAATGCCCGGGAAAACTGCTCTTCGCGCAGAAGGCATTGGAACATAGATTTCAGCTCTCTCCTTCGGCTGGTTTTGCGCCAGAGATTTCTCAATGGCGTAAATTGGCTCCTTTCTGTTAACTCTCATTCCCCAATGACAACTGCGGATCAGCGTTCCGTTCACGTTCCGGTTATGCCCCGGGAAGTGATGCAATGGTTGCAGTTATCTGCCGGCCTCACGGTTCTTGATGGAACTCTTGGTGCTGGTGGCCACAGTCGACTTATTCTGAAATCACTGGGAGAAACCGGACGTCTCATTGGTCTCGATCGCGACCCAATGATGCTCGCTCTGGCGACTCAGAATCTGGCCTCAATTCAACACCCGGGAACTTCGTTTGTTCGTTCCAGTTATGCAGACGCCGAAACGGTGCTGCAGACGCTGGGGATTGAACGGGTCGATCGAGTGTTGTTGGATCTGGGTTTATCTTCGGACCAGCTTTCGGATCGAGAACGTGGTTTTGGTTTTGATGCCGGCGGACCTTTGGATATGCGGTTTCATCCGCACGAGAACAAGCCGGTTTCAGAGCTGTTGAGAACTCTGGAAGGATCAGAGCTGGAGAAGATTTTTCGCGAGTTTGGCGAAGAACCAGCGGCCGCAAAGGTTGCTTCGGAAATCGTCAGGCGCCGACAACAGGGAAATCCGGTTGTCACCACGGAGGATCTGGAGGCCTGTGTTTCGGCTGCAGTCGGAGCTGCGAAGAACGCTGGCGGTCGAAATTCCGCGACGCGAGTTTTCCAGGCTTTGCGGATCGCGGCCAACAATGAACTGCAGCATGTGGAACGCATGTTGACGAACGTCCTTCCGAACATCATGAAGACGGACGGAATTGTGGTGATTCTGACATTCCATTCGTTGGAAGATCGAATCGTCAAGAACGCATTCAAAGGACACCAGGGATGGCAGGTTCTGACAAAAACACCCGTGGAAGCAACCCCGGCCGAAGTGCGGCTGAATCCTCGCAGCCGATCAGCGAAACTGAGAGCCACGAAGTGGCTGGGAAGTTGCTGACATCTCTGAAGTCTGCCTCAACGGCTGCAAATGCCATTAGTCATGAAGCCAAGCTGGGAATGGCGGTCATCACCATTCTCTTCTTCGCGTTCTGCTTCCTTGTCTATCATAAGATGGATCTCCATCAGCGCCAGTTGACGCAGGCCTCGATCGCTTCAAAAGCCGGGACTCCCGACGCGAACGCAACACCCGAGGAAGCGTCGGCTTTGATGTCCGGCAATGTGACCGGAGCCACCACAGATCCCCTGCTGGAAAGAAGCCTTACAGCAACCGACAACGCGATCACAACTCGCGAGGGTGATGTACCAGCGTTTGCACAGCCCGAAGCGGAGACATCAACACCGAACTTCGGGGCTTCTGCTGCCATGGAGTTTTCTGAGCCCTCAGAGTCTGACGCCAACGCCCCAACAAACGTGCCTGGTGATCTCGTCG
>CAIXQV010000860.1 GCA_903921605.1 uncultured Planctomycetaceae bacterium
GAGTTTCTGGCTTAGCTAACTGGACAGCGCCATGTTCGAAGAGTCGGATGCACCGAAGCTGCCTTTTTGATCAATGTTTTCTGGGTAAACGCAGTCCCTTCTCCACCTCGGGGGGAGAAGGTGGCCGTTAGGCCGGATGAGGGGGCTTTCGCAGAAGGCAGCGTGCTGAAACGACCCAGCTGCATCCGCAAAAAATCGGGGGAGGGGGGCCACATGGCGCTGTCCAGCTAAAACGATCCGCCGCGAATGAGGTCTATGGTTGCCGTCACGTTGACAGCCGTTTCAGAATATCCAGCACTCCTTCGACTTCGTGATGTGGCGACACATAGGTTGCGGATTTCTTGATCTCTGCTTCTGCGTTCGCCGGGCAGCCAAACCAGGAAACACGTTCCGCAATAAACCGATCTCCCATTGTATCGCCGATCCCTGCGGTTCTCTTTGGATCAATGCCGGTCTCGGCCAGCAGGCGTTCGATGGCAGTTCCTTTGTTAACGTGCTGCAGGTCGCAGTTAATGTACAACCACGTCATGGAAACTCGAATCGGCCAGCCCTGCTTTTGAAACTCATCCGCGATCCTCGGAAAGATCGATCGCAGATACTCCGTGTCAGGATGGTATAAGGCGACAGAAGCCGACTTTCCCGGCTGCTGAATAACGCCACGTGCCTGATAGAGCGATCGTAAACGCTTGCGAGCTTCATGGACAATTTCCAGATGCTCCTCCGTGATGGCAGGCTCGCACTCAAACGAGTTGTCAGCAGGTCGCCAAATCCAGACGCCGTTCTCACCGATGCAGGGAATCAGAGTGTTGTGAGTCAGCCGAGAAAGACACTCAACGAATCCGATCGGCCGGCCACTGCACAGCGTGACGACTGGCCGATCTCGGTTAGAAATCGCTTGACGATTATGCTCGGCAATTTCAGAAAGAGCTGGCCCGTTGATCGGCGCATGCGACTCGGGCGACAAGCATCCGTCAATATCGCAGATGACAAGATCATACTTTCCGGTTGTTCGAAACGACATGTTGGAGGCATTCATCAAAACGGTGCGACGTGTTGAATTAAGATGACGTCATAACTCTAACAGGCTGTTGAATTAATGGCTTTTCACAACCCGACACTTCAGTGAAGGATAAACGTCGCCGCGTTTTCAACAACAATCCCTCGCTGACGCAGCGGGTTAGGATTCAATCAGTGAAAAACACGGCCAGCCAGAGTGTCGGCTCGTCCGGAGTTGTCCATTCAACTCGATGCTTTTTGTGAGCCGGAATGTTCACAAAATCGCCGGCCTTCAGTTCCACCGTTCGATCATCGAATCGAAGTCTGGCTGCACCCTTCAGAACTATCACCCATTCATTCTCATCCTGGTCATACCAGAACCCGTCTGGTGAGGAATGTCCGTGGGAGACAATCCGTTCGATGCGAACATGTTGATTTCCGGCGATCACCTGAATGAGTTCATTGGGGATCGAAGTCGGCAGACTGTCAAAGAGGTTTTTGTCCAAGAGGTTTGGTGTCACGATCTGTTTCTGTGATTTCTCGTATGATCCGACAGGGATTTCCGGCGGCGAC
>CAIXQV010000861.1 GCA_903921605.1 uncultured Planctomycetaceae bacterium
AAGTCTTTCGAGGAATTCCCGGGGCTTGCTTTCGTAAATTCCGTCGCTAGCTCAGCGGCCGTCACGAAGCCGTGGTTCGCCATCGGTGGTATCAATACAGAGCGTCTTCCCGATTTGATCACGGCCGGCGCAAATCGAGTGGCGGTGACTTCGGTCGTCGCGGGAGCCGATCGTCCGGGAGAAGTGATTCGGGAAATTCGCAGCGTCATCTCAGCGGCGTCGCTTCCGCAGCGGCGTCGACCGGGAGCACACGAGTGAGCTCGGCCAACAACACAGGCGCTGCAAAGCCTGCAGCCGGATCATCCATAAACAAGAGATCGCGGAGCTGGTGGAGTGCTCCGCTGCGACAGGTGCTGGACCTGGCATTTCCGCCGCGATGTCTGTTGTGCGAGGTGATCGATTATTCGTCAAATTCACACTCCGGATCCTACTGCTCAGAATGTGCTGAGCAGCTCTGCCCACTTCCGATCAATCGCTGCCTGTGCTGCGGTGCGGAGATCGGTTTGTATTCCGTGTCTGAAAACGGATGTACTCACTGTCGTCATCGCAACCTGCGATTTGAATCCGTCACCTGTCTGGGGATGTACGAAGGTCCGATTCGCAAAGCCATTCTGGCGGCCAAGTGGTCGTTCTCGGCCGTGCCCATTCGTTCGCTCGGACGTTTGCTGGCCACTGAACGAAGGGAAGAACTCCAGCTATTGAAAGTTGATCGAGTCATCCCGATTCCTCAACACTGGCGGCAACGAGTTTTCCGGCACTTCAATCCAGCGTGGATTATTGCCGAAGAAATCGCATCTGCGTTGCAGGTTCCGTGTGACGCTCATTTGCTGTATCGCCAACGTCAGACTCGTGCGCAGAAGCGAGTTCCCGTCAGTCAGCGTTTTGGAAATCAGGCCGATGCATTTTCACTGCAGGATAGGCACGTCGTGGACGGAGAACGAATCCTGCTTGTCGATGATGTGTTGACGACTGGGGCGACGTGCTCTGAAGCCACCAAGCTGCTTCGGCAAAACGGTGCCAGGAAATGTCACGTGGCTGTGTTAGGGCGAGTTCTGGATTCATCAGCGTGATCACCTCAGGTTGATTCGAGAATGATCGCCTGACGAGAACATTCGCCCACGGGATAGTCCCTTGATAACTTCAGGCTTGAAGCAAGTAGAGACTCTACCGGTGAGCCTGCATTCGCTTACGCTCACTTGTCACACCCTACAGGAAAACGATGTAATTCGTAGGGTGTGACAAGTTCGCTGGAGCGAACGCAGGCTCACCATTCACGGATAGTATTTCGAATCAAATCCTAAACGCTCGAAGTCAGGTCAAAATCACTCGCTGCGCAGGATCTTTTCCATTGGTCGACCTTTGGCCAATTCATCGACGAGCTTGTCGAGATATCGAACCTGCTGAGAGAGCGGATTCTCAATCTCCTCCACTCGATAACCGCAGATCGTCCCTGTGATCAGGCGGGCATTGGGGTTCAATTTGGCATGAGCGAAGAAATCAGCAAATGAGATTTCTTTCTTGATGTGCTTCTCCAGAGTTTTCTCGGTATACCCAGTGAGCCATCGAATCACCTCGTGCAGCTCCGCTTTGGTGCGATCCTTCTTCTCAACCTTTGCCAGCAAGTAAGGATAGACCCCAGTGAACGTGAGTTTCGCGATCCGATCATCGTGGGTGATTGTTTTCTTCATAGCTTGCCGTTCTTTCTGTGCCCGTGAAGTTGTGTCCAGAGCAACTTCTAACTTCCTTCAGCCAAACACACTTTAGACGGGAGTTAGCAATATCTTAGCCAATAACTGCCGGAGAGACGACACCTGTCTATTCTGCGGAGTAGATTTGGCACTGCTGAAAAGCGAACTGTCTGGAAGTGAGTCGAGCTCCGGCCTATGCTGCTGCGATTGAAACCCTCGAGCCATTAAGTTGTTCGTCTACGTTGTTCGTTCATTTATTCTGTTCTGACTAACCTCCGGCAGATCTTCGTTCATCACTTTCTTCTATCAAGATTTGTGGCTATGCCCATTGAAGTCGCTTGCCCTCACTGCCAGAAAAATCTGCGAGTGGGCGATCATGTCGCCGGGAAGAAGATCCGATGTCCGGCGTGTCAGGGAGTCGTCGCGGTTCCGGCGGAAGAAATTGTCGAAGTAGCTGAGGTGTATGAAGAGCCGAAGCCTGCTCGAAGGCCAGAGTTGCGCAGTCAGCGACCGC
>CAIXQV010000862.1 GCA_903921605.1 uncultured Planctomycetaceae bacterium
ATCTCCTGCTCGACAAGAATATGAGGCACCATTTCGCCACCGATCTTGGAGAAGCGGCTCATGCGGCCTGTAATGCGAATAAATCCATCGTCGTCGATCATGGCCATGTCGCCGCTGTTGTACCAGCCATCCACGATCAACTCAGCCGTCTTCTTTGGCTGATTCAGATAGCCCAGCATGATGTTCGGGCCTTTGATCTTCAGCAGGCCTTCCTGATTCGAGCTGAGTTTGGCACCCGTGTCCACATTAAACACAGCCGCAGCACTGCCCGGGATGACTCGACCAACCGTACCATGTCGAGTTCCAGAGTCCTTCTTGGCATCGGCTGGTAAGCGTGAGTCCGGAATATTGAACGAAGCCACCGGAGACATTTCAGTCGTACCGTAACCTTCGGTAGGTTCGAAACCGAATTTCTCTTTGAATGCATCGCGAAGATCATCCGGCATCTTTTCAGCGCCGACGATGACCAGATTCATTGACTTCATTTCCTCAACGGTACAGCGCTTCAAATACGAACGCAGGAACGTCGGAGTTGCCGCAAGAATTGTACATTTGAACTTTTCAGTCAACGATCCGACAACGCGCGCATCCAGCGGATTGAAGTGGTAAACCGCTGCCGGATCTGCACACAGCGGCAGCCACATCGTCACCGTGAAGCCAAACGAATGAAAGAACGGCAGAACACCCAGCAACACGTCCGTGCTGGTCAGTCGCATCAGCTCATTCACGGCATCAATATTGGATCCGATATTGTGCTGAGAAAGGACAACTCCCTTGGGTTCGCCGGTCGAACCTGAGGTGAAGATTACGGTCATCGGGTCATCAGCTTTGACTCGATCCAAACCGTACATTTTCGACAGCAGCCCCGACGGCATCAGCTTAGCGACGGCAAACGCGACGGCTCGATCAAAGCCTGTAATCTGCTTCTTGAGGTCTTCAAGGAAGATGACTTCCGCATCCAGCTTCATCGGGCGTTTTTCCATAAACGCGCGGCTGGTAAGAACCTGTTTGATGCCCGCTTCACGGATGCAGAAATTCACAAGGTCTTCGGTCAGCGTGTAGTTCAGATTGACCGTTACCTTGTTGGCCAACGTCAGTCCCGTGTTGGCCAGCACGCCTCCGACCGATGGTGGAACAAGTATGCCGACATACTGAGTGTCGTTGCGGAGAACTTTCGAAACCAGCAGCTTCCGAAACAGCAAAGCACCGATCAGCAGATGCCCGCCCGTCAGTTGTGTGCCAGCGGAATCCGCGACTTTGCTGCGGTTCCATGCGAGTCGACACTGTCGAATAAATCTTCGGGCCGGGATCATGCTGCGTTCCTTTCTCAGTAACACCGACTGAGCACTGAGTTCCAATACGGCAGTGCGTACGACATCAACGTTGTCGACATGGGGGATTGCGCGACCGAAGGAAATTGAAACCGGATAAGGCCAGTACTTGGGTTTCTTCCACAGGAATCGGCCGCCTTCATAGCTGAAGATACTTCCCCACAACTCATCAAGGCAAACGGGAACGACCGGGGCGTCCGTATCCTTCAGAATTTTAAGCATCCCGCGTTCGAACTTCAGCAGTTGCCCGATCCGAGAAATCCGGCCTTCGGCAAAAATGCAGACCAACTGCCCCTGTCGCAGAGCTTCCGTGGCCGTATTCAGCGACTGAATCAGCGCGCGAGGGCCGTCGCCGCTGCGAATGGGAATGATCCCAAACAGCTTCGACAGCCTCCGAATCACGGGCCCCTGAAGATAGTCCGCATAGGCTAGCATGCGAATCGGGCGTGAGCTGGCCAGCAGAATCAGCACGCCATCGATCCAGGTTACATGGTTCGCCACCAGCAGCGCCGGGCCTTGTTCGGGGATGTTTTCGATACCATAGGTGCGAACTCGATAAACCGATCGACTCAAGAGCCACACAAAGAAGCGAATCGTGGCCTGCGGAAGAATCCAGACCGCATAGACGACGATCGGAATAATCCCGAGTCCGGAAATCAGAAAGATCTGAGGCGATGACATGTGCATCGGAGTCTGCATCAGCCAAAACACGCCGGCGACTCCCAGCATGCCGATCGCAGTCATCTGCTGACAGGCCGCGAGGATGGCTCCGAGCTTATCATGCGGACTGCGTTCCTGAAGATAGGCAATCAGAGGCACATTGAAGAGTCCTCCGCCGAGTCCGATCACCATCAGCATCGCGCCGGCCATGATTGGCGAATCACTGGTGAAGTAGAGCAGGATGCAGGCCAGCCCCATCAGCAGCGCGCCAAACGGAACCATGCCCAGCTCGACGCGCCCATTCGACCACCAGCCGGCCAGAAGACTTCCGATGCCCACACCAATCACAAGCATGCCCATGAAGGGACCGGGATTCGCCTTAGCAACGTTGTCTGCTAACTCCTGATTGACGAACACATCGATGTTCATCTGCGCGAGTGACGCGAGCGACCAGAAGAAAACGATACCCAACGTGACACGCAGGATTGCTCGATCCTTCATCACCAGCTTGATGTCACGCCAGGAATCTGACACCAGATTCCACTGGAAGCGAACAAGCGGATTTGCGACGGGGACTTTTGTCATCAGCACCGCGGAAACTGTTCCCAGTACCGCACAACCAATCAGCGCCACTGCTGAAAGAATCAAACCGCGATTATGATCCAGTTGAGTCAGCTCAGCCAAAGCATACCCGCCGATAGTTCCCGCGATGACGGCCACCAGAGTCGCAACGCCGGAGAGCCCGTTCGCCACTGAGATGTCAGACTTCTTCACCAATTCCGGAATGATGCCCAGCTTGGACGTGCCAATGAAGGCGGCCTGAGCACCGATCAGAAACAGAATTGAGAACATCGACGGGACGTTGGCGATATGAATGGCCCACACGCCGAATCCCATCAGGGCAATCTCAATAATCTTGAGCCAGATAATGGAGGAGCGTTTGCTGAATCGGTCGGCCGCCCAGCCAGCCCACGGAGCAAACAGAACAAATGGCAGCATGAAGCATCCCAGTCCCAGGGACAGCACGATCGCTTCTGCGTCTTCTTTGTTCCAGCCGAGGTTCTGTTGAAACTGCTGCTTCCCGATAGGAACAATCAGCCAGCGAAACATGCTGTCATTTACGGCAGTCAGAAACGTCATCGCGAGATACGCGATAAACGACACCGACGTCAGACGCTGGTGTGCAGGCTGCGACATGTTGTGGTGGTCACTGGAAATTTTGAAAACTCCGAGCAGCTTGTCAAAGAATCAGGACTATTCCTGAGGCGGCATAAATTGAGGCCGAGTGTTGGCGGGATAGATCATACAGATGATTACCTCAATCGCGGCCGCGCAGAGAATAAGTTCAGCCCTGTTTCCTTGTTCGACGCACGCGTGGATGAATCGCGACGACGTGATTGTAGAGGTGATGGGGACCCTTTGCCCGTTTTTCCTGCACTCTCTCAGAAGTCGAGAACCCTGCTAATTGTCGGCATTTACGACGGTGACCAACCAAGCGACCCGTTCCGCACAGGAAGATGCTCGCAGACTGCACGACGGTGTAATCCGATTACAACGGCCAGCCGGAGAGATTTAGCCTATCACCGGCAGCTTTTGCCGTTTGAAATTCTCGTCGTTCGTTTGACCTGCCTGGACGTTATCAAGACTCCATGAGACCATACGGCCGCTCACGGACAAACACGACAACGTCTTTCCTTCTGAAATTCACGCCATGAACCGACGACTTCGAGGCTGCTGCCAGTTGGCCTTTTCCTTCGCATTGCTGGTCAACTTACAAGCCTTGCTGGCGGACGAAAAACAGCCTCATGCGGCGTTGGCGGAGCAGGCCACAGCAGCCATGCACAAAGCCACGGACTACATGAAGACTCATGTTGCTGTGCACGGAGGCTATGTCTACGACGTGACGGTTGATCTGAAGCATCGACGTGGTGAAGGAGTAGCAACACCGACGGAAGTTTGGGTCCAGCCGCCAGGAACACCGACCGTTGGTATCGCGTTTATTCGAGCTTACGAAGCAACCGGAGACAAGATTCATCTGGATGCGGCCGTCGAGTGTGCGAATGCTTTGCTGCATGGGCAATTGGAGTCCGGATGCTGGACTGATCGAGTCGACTTCGATCCGTCCGGTAAGAACGCGGGGCGATATCGCCACGGCAAAGGAAAGAAGAGTGGGCGCAACTATTCGACTCTTGACGATGACAAGTCACAGGCCGCACTACGACTTCTGATCGAAACCGATCGAGCACTCAAGTTTCAGGACGCGGCGATTCATGAAGCAGTGGAGTTCGGTCTGAACGCACTCCTGAAGGCTCAGTTTTCCAATGGCGGTTTTCCGCAGGGCTGGGACAAACCAGTGGAACAACTGCCGGTTGTGAAGGCTTCGATCCCGAATTATGACTGGAGAACTGAAGGTCGCTTCAAAAACTACTGGGACTATGAAACTCTGAATGATGGTTTAGCGGGCACTGTGGCAAAGACACTTCAACTGGCTTACGAGGTTTACAGTGACGAACGCTATCGTCAGGCCATGTTGAAGTTTGGCGACTTTCTGATTCTGGCTCAGCTTCCTGAACCTCAACCTGCCTGGGCTCAGCAGTACAACCATCAATTGCAGCCCATCTGGGCTAGAAAATTTGAACCGCCGGCGATCGCTGGTCGTGAGTCTGAGGACGCGATTGAGACATTGCTGTATCTGACGGAAGTGACCGGTGAGAAGCGTTTTCTGGAACCAATACCTCGTTCAATCGCGTGGCTGAAAAGATCGCAGCTTCCGGATGGCCAGATCGCTCGCTTTTATGAGCTGAACACCAACACGCCGCTGTACTTTGTCAAAGACTCTTACGAGTTGACTTATGATGATTCCAATTTGCCAACTCATTATGGTTTTAAATCTCGATCCAAAGTTGACAAGCTGGAAGAACGGTACCAGGTTTTGCAGGAAGGCAGTCAGCCAAAACTCAGCGGCCGCAGTTTGAAATCGCTGAAGAAGGATGCGGAAGAAATCCTTGTTCAACAGGATTCTGCAGGCCGCTGGATCACCGACAAGAATGGCAAAGCGGTCTCGAATTCGGACGGCAAAGAACAGGACAAACTGTTTCTGCAGAGCGAACTTTTCAGTGAGCATCTCAGTCGCCTTGCTGAATTTGTGGCGGCTGTTCGAGCGACGAAGCCATAGGAGATTTCGGGATTTCGCTTCTGGTCCCAACCAGGTTTTAGCCGGGTGTTGATTGAGGGGTGTATTGGGCATTTTCGTTTAACGGCGAGCCGCAGGCGGAGGCGAAATTGGGCAACGACGCCTGCGGCTTGCCGTTAAACGACTAAATCAACAGTCTGTTTATGTCGGGGGAACGAAGGCTTGAAAACGCGAGAGAGTCTGTGGCAAACCCTGGCTCTTCCGGCACACGGAAGTACCTCATCATTTTGACGCAGTAACCCAGCGAGTTATTTCTCTTCAGCGACGTTCTTTGTTGACCAGAACGAGGTGAATTGCTGATCAACGTTTCGCCAGCGGCAGAAAGAGCTGATCGCGGCATCGATCCAGTCCACATCAGCGGCAGGATTATCGGTCTCCGGGATCTTGCCCACCCCCGGCATGGATTCCGCAAAACGCAGCCATCGAGAAGTCCAGTCATCATATTCTTCGGCGCTGCGGACTTTCTCCACCAGCAGGATGCGGTTCAAAATACTGCGGAGAATTTCCGGCAGGGCCAGAGTTTGAAACTCTATTGATTCGACAAGATGTTTCTTCGGGACGACTCGCGGATTCACCAGCAGCATCGGCTCATCGGAAAAATCCAGCCGCCAAACTTCCCGCCCCAAATCCTGCGCGCGGACCGCCAGCAGGGGAACTCGAGGCAACGACTGCTGTTGTTGATTGCGAGGATTGATGCGATCCGCCACCGCCAGCAACCGTCCGCGAGGTTCTGCCGTGGACACGACTTTGACGCGAAATCGCAGACCGGCCAGAGTTCCGAATTCAGAAAGTCGGCAGTTGGCTGGCGGAGTCAGATTGCCCACGGTCCCGAAATCAAATCGCACAAGTTCCAACTGCCGGTAGGCTTCCACAATGACTGCAGCCGTCGGCGGAAATCCATAGCGATCCAGTTGCAGTTCAGCCGTGAACGATTCAATCCCGCCAATACCGGAAACGGTGATCGTCACGTGATTGCGTGAGATCTTGCGTCGGCCTGTAAAATTCAGTCGTGGCATGAGCGGCATCCTGCAACGGCAGGAAACGAACGAAGTTGATCGAAGAGGATAGAAGAATAGACGACAGCACTGCCTCAGCCAATTGATGTTTCTCATTTAGCGCCCAGCGGGAGCCTTCTGCCCACCCAAGAGCCGCCGCCTGCAGCTTGCAGTTAAACAATTAGGTCATCGCACCGCGTGCAGCTAAACGATGACGACACTGACCTGACGGCGGTCCGATTAACCTGCACGACGCTGATTCCGAACGGCCGCTTCCGCCGCACGGACCTGCACGAAAAGATCTCGATTGATGTCAAAGCCCGCAACCGTCACGTTGAAACCGATTTTCTGCGGATAGATAACCAGATGATTGGGAGCCAAAACCTGAACAATCGCCAGGTGGGATTTGATCAACACGGGATCAGCGCTCAAATGGAAATCCGTTTCGGCAAACCGAGTCAGCGGGTTTCCTCGTCGACAGTCATAAGCCACATAGACATCAAGACGCGGACAAAGCTCCTTCAATCCGGCAGACTCTGCGATGCGGAACCCACCTTTGCGACTGTTCAATTTGAATGGTTTTCTGCGCCGCGGTGTCGACGGGCCAGACTTCAGGCGACTGAAATCAGGAGCTGCCGCTTTGCTGGACATCGCAGCAAAGTTGACGGGGACTCCGACCTGGTTCTTGCCAGCTCCCACAGAAAAGACGTCCAGCAGCAGCACGGGATCTTCATCATCGGCCGACTCGACCAGCAGTTGGCAAAGATCAGCCACGGCATTGCGAACAAACCGCAACGTGGCCGCCCCATGCAGATACTTGCCCTTAAAATGAGATGACTCTTCGCTCCATTCCGTGTGAGCAGGATTCTCTGCATCGCCAAGAAAACCCGTCAGGGCAGGATCTGTGATGGAAACGATCGCATGAACATCGCGAATGGGACGCGTGCGAACATCTGAAATCACAATTCCGTCGCGAACGAAAACCGGACGTTTCTGCAGAGAGCCCTCCGCTCGCTCAATAAAGGCGTCGAAGAAGGTCGTTCGCAGCGCGCCGTCTTTGGGATGCACCGTGACGGGAATTCGCAACGAGACTCTGCCAGCTTCTTTCCATGCGGCCCGAAGCTGAGACCTCGTGGATTCAGGAACAGAGATCCCGGGTCCGCTGGCTGCAGGCTCCTGAACAAGAGGAACGCAGGGCAGGAGATCATCCTTTTGAGTCAGCGACCACTTTGTCAGTGTAATCAGAGGACTCATTGACTGCTGCAATGTTCGACTGCAGGTCTTTAAAACGGATTCCAGTGAGCCCGAGTCCAGAACAGAACGTACGCCTGCCTCTTCGACGGTTACGACAAGCTGACCGTTCAGAACCGGAAAGAAATAGTCCTGCACGACGGCTTCAATCACAGCCGCACTGGTCCAGCGTTCGTCACAGTATGGCACAACAAGCGTCAGCCCGGGATCAGCACCGCGTTTCAATCCAAAATCCGCAATGAACTTATTGATGCAGCGTTGATCAGAGACAGGCAGAGCAGCCTCGTTACGATCGGGCTTTTTGCCAAACCATCCATCCGGAGTATAACTCTTTTCGCCAACATGATGAGATCTCAGAATCGATTGCCCCACGAGCAGACGTTTCTTATCGTCATGACGCACCGTCAGGCCGAAGAAGCTGCGAATGCGACTGCTGCGTGGGAAAACGAATTTCCCCAATCCCCAGCGACCACGGCCGCCATCGGTTTTGTTCGACTGTCCTTCAGCTCGGAAGAAGTAGTAGAACGGATTCTTTACACCAGCGACTTCATGGTACTGAGTCACATCGCCGGTCAGGCCTGTCGTTCCACTGTCTTCGTAGGCAATAAAGCGGCAGGGCTCATCAA
>CAIXQV010000863.1 GCA_903921605.1 uncultured Planctomycetaceae bacterium
CCTCCAGGTTCCGACCGCAGAAAAATTCTCCAGAGCCAGGCCCAGTGGATCCATGCGAGAATGGCACGATGAACACAACGCGGATTCACGATGAGAAGCCAGTAGTTCGCGCGGAGTCGGCTCGCGGTCGCCGAATTTTTTGGCGGCTGCCTCCAGTAACGGGACATTCGGAGGCGCAGGCGGCGATGGCGTCCCCAGCAGGTTATCCAGAATAAACAGGCCTCGCTTTACAGGAGACGTACGCGTCGGATTGGAAGTCACCAGCAACATCGATCCATGCCCCAGAATGCCACCGCGAGGACTATTTTCCGGCAGATCTACTTTCCGCATTTCTTTACCCTCGACGCCCGGAATTCCATAGTGCTCGGCGAGGGCTTGATTAAGGAACGTATAACGACTGTCGAGCAGCTCCAGAACGCTGTGATTTTCACGTGCCACATATTCGACGCAGAGTTCGGTTTCTTTCTGCATCGCTCGTTTCAGTTCCTGGCCGAACTTATCGGAGATCTCACGCAGTTCGCGCAGGCGAGCACGTTGCTGCTCTTCCTCGGGAGGAATCTTTTCGCCTTCGCGGACACGGCCACGTCCTCGGAACTTTGCTCGCAGTTCTTCGTATTCCTGTGAGTATCCCAGCACGGCGATGGCATCAACAGTGATCTGTGTCACATCACGAGTTCTCAACCATTGCCCGACAAAGTTACGCAGGAATTCTTTTGATCGGTCGTCACGCAACATGCGGTCAACCTGTGTAGAGAGCTGGCTTCGAAGCTGTTGCTTCTCGGCAAGTTGCAGCAGTTCATCATCGGGCATTGTCGACCAGAGAAAATACGACAGCCTGGAGGCCAGTTCATAGTCATTCACGTCGGCAAATCGTGAACCGTTCTTTGGGGGTTCAACAGATTCGACTCGAAACAAGAATCGGGGCGATGCAAGAACAGCCACCATGGCCTGACCAATGCCGGATTCAAATGTCGCATCCGGCTGCTGCCACGCGGTTTCAGAAATTTCCTGCAGCCGTTCGATCGTTGCGGAATTCGCAGGGCTGCGAAACGCCTTTGTGGCAAATCGCTGCAGCACTTCTGCCGAATATTGTCGACGCTGTTCAGGATCTTTGGGTGGCGAGTCGCGATGAAAGAAGCGATCGTAGCCTCGAGGATGCTCCGTGCCGACGGCTCCCTGAGGTCCCTCAATACGCACGGTGTCGATTTCAAAACGCACGAAGCTGTCTTTGTTTGACGACTCCTCTACAACGGCATCGGGTTTGATCGGGATGAGTTCGAAGGAGAGTTCGTGATCACCGGAAGTCAGCTCTTCAGTCAGCTCTGACTTCACCAGTTTGTTTTCATCCCAGCCAAATTCATTGCGAGTTCTCTCCTGGCCGTCGATGCGAAACACTATGGTGTAACGAGCCGGATCGAATTCAAAAGAACCATGCAGACGAACTTCATTACGAACAACGTAGATTCCTGGCGTGTTTATCTTGAACATCTTTCGCAGCAGGAACGACTCTTTCCCCGACGCGCTGTTCCCATCTCTGTTCTTTTCGCTATCTCGAAACTCGCTACCAGAGATCTTCTGAGCCGGTGCGATCCACGTCGCCTTGGGAACTGCCTGCTCCACAATGCTTTGGGCGGCTCGCAGATATTTCTCCATCAGCAGCGGAGAAAAGCTGAGCGCGTCGCCCACATTGTCGAAGCCGAATCCGGAATCGTCCGGAGGGAATATCAACGTGGCATCAAAGTCAATGCCCATCAGGTCGGAGACAGTATTCCCATACTCCGATCGATTCAATCGGCGAGCCACATTCGGGCCGGGATCAATTTCTTCCGGATCAATTCGAAAGGCACTGAACTTGATCCATCGCATTAACAGGTCGCGTTCCTGAGCGGTCAGGCGAGGTTCCTCAGGAGGCGGCATCACTCCGGCACGCACGTTCTTCAGGACATTCCACCAGACTTCGGGCTTCTGCTGAGCCATCGCGTTGTTGGTGAACTGATCCAGAACCAGACCGCCTTCTGACGCTCCGTCGCCATGGCACTTAAAACAGCGTGCCTTCAGGATCGGCACGATGTTGGCTTCATAATCCGCAATGTCTTCGGCGTGGCTGATTGGTGTCAACGCGGGAACGGTCACGAGCAACAGCGCGAAACAGGTCAGAAAACTTCTGGTCAAAATCATTTCACGAAACTCCGTGACAGCACGCAGCCTGAGGTCAGCACTTGACTTCCATTTCAGCAGGATATCATAGCCGCGAGCAACAGTCCCGGATGCACACAGAGTCGTTCTGAAAAGAGAGCAGTCGCCGATTTCGACAGGCTATGACCCCCCTTGTCTGAAAAAGGAGAACTTCTACTGTCTTGAGAAAGTAGAATGTGCCCTTTTATGGGATCGATTGCACCCAGGCAATGTCCTGAAATCCATGATGCTGTACCGGCTTCGAGGTGGCTGTTATGCTCAGAGGACCACGCCCGGATCCGGGCTGTTTTTTCCTGCCGAGTCGACTCAATCTCCACCGGAGCCGCTCATGAAAGCCTTCCTGCGAATTCCAGTCTGTTCCGTAACGTTTTTGGCAATCAGCCTTTGCTCTGTCATGGCCAGTGGTCAGCAGAATGATGAATTTGCGAAACTTCAGTCGCAGTATGAATCACAGCAACAGGCCGCGCTGAAGAAGTACTGCCTGAACTGCCACTCGGCGGCGGAGAAGCAGGGCGAACTGGATCTGGAACAGTTTACGTCCGTTGCTGACATGCGTCGCAATGTTGTGCCGTGGCAGCGAGTTGTCGAGATGATGGACGATGGCGAGATGCCTCCGAAAGACGCGGAAGTTCAGCCATCCAAAGAAGAGCACAAAGCTCTGCGGAACTGGGTGCGAGCTGTCCTGGATGCAGATGCAAAAGCCAATGCGGGTGATCCGGGCCCGGTTGTGCTGCGTCGCCTGAACAATGCCGAATTCACTTACACGATTCAGGATCTGACCGGGGTGCCTCTGCAACCTGCTCACCAATTCCCTGTCGACAGTGCCGCCGGAGAAGGTTTTACCAACGTCGGCAATGCCCTTGTAATGTCACCTGCATTGGTCCAGAAGTATCTGGATGCGGGCAAAGATGTGGCGGCCCATGCGATGCTGCTTCCCCATGGCATTGAGTTTTCCCCATCGACGACCTCGCGTGACTGGACGAATGAAAAGCTAACGGAGATTCGCAACTTTTATGCTCGCTATTGCGACAGTGGCGGCGCGACGGCGGTCAATCTGCAGGGCATTCAGTTCGAAACAAACGGTGGCGGACGATTGCCGCTCGAGAGTTATCTTCGAGCCACTTTAATCGAGCGGGATGCATTGCGAGCAAAGACGATCACACTGGCGGAAGTCGCTCAGCGTCATCAGCTCAATGAGAAATATCTGACAACGCTCTGGACCGCGTTGAATGACGAGCAACCGTCACTTGTGCTGGATATGGTTCGCGGACAGTGGCGAGATGCCAAGCCTGAAGATGCGCCGGCTCTTGTGGCAACGATTGTTCAATGGCAGCAGACTCTGTGGCGGTTTACAACGATTGGTCACATCGGTAAACGCGATGGCCCGAAGGCGTGGCAGATTTCTGTCAACCCGATTGCCGCTCGCCAGGAAGTGCGAATGAAACTTCCCGCTCCGCAGGACGGAAAGAATGTCACGTTGTACCTTGCGGCCTCGGATGCTTCTGATGGCAATCAGAATGACTTCGCGGTCTGGGAGAATGCTCGTTTTGTCGCCCCCGGTCAGCCGGACCTGTTGCTACGCGATGTTCGGCGCGCTGTGCAGACCCTGAATTCACATCGTCAGCAGATTCTCGCTACAGCCGCCGCCAGCCTGAATGCCGCCGCTGAGGTTGGTGCAGCGACTGACGCCGCGACTTTGGAAGCTCTGGCGACGAAACACGCCGTGGACCCAGCGGTGCTGGCTTCGTGGTTCAGCTATCTGGGCATCGGTGCCGGAGAAGTACAGATTAATTCGTACATCACCAGCAAACTGGAGCGAACGGAGAATTACGACTTCGTAAAAGGGTGGACCGGTCCGGATGCACTCAGCGTGCTGGCCAATTCGTCGGATCAGTTTGTGCGAATTCCAGGTGACATGCATCCTCATAGTGTTGGTGTTCATCCATCGCCAAAACTGCGAGCGATCGTCGGCTGGAAGAGTCCCATTGCGGGCCACGTGAAGTTATCCGGAAAGGTTCAGCGGGCTCATATTGGTTGCGGTAACGGAGTTACCTGGCTGGTCGAACTTCGCCGCGGGAATACTCGTCAGCGTCTGGCCGCCGGAAAAGCGGGCGGTGCGGAAGAGCATGTGTTCGGACCATTTGAAAATGTCGCCGTGCAGCCCGGAGATCTTGTGTCGCTAATCGTCGGACCGCGTGATGGTGAGCATTCGTGCGACATGACATCGATCGCGATGAATCTGACGGAAGTCGTTGCCGAAGGGGAAGCTCGCGAATGGGATCTGGCAAAGGATGTCTCGCCGAATGTTCTGGCCGGGAATCCTCACGCGGATCGACTGGGCAATAATGGCGTGTGGCACTTTTACAGTGAACCGGACGTTGGCGGTGGCGCGGAGACAATTATTCCGGCAG
>CAIXQV010000864.1 GCA_903921605.1 uncultured Planctomycetaceae bacterium
CCAGTTCCATGGTCGCATTTGAAAGAACCACGCCTTTGGAATCCGATTCGGCAACCCGTTGATTGAACTCTTTGGGAAACATGATTCGACTGCGAATTCCAAGCAGACGGATCTGCTTCTGAAGCATCACGTCAGCCAGTGTCTGCTGCCATTCAAGAATATGATCTTCACTGGCATCACAGGGCAGAGACTTTCCCGGTGTCGAATTCCACGCCTCTTCCTGATAGAGAGTCGTGAAGTCGGCTCCGGAAATCCCCTGACATAACTCGTCAATAGTCGCCACGGGACAAGCCAGAGTGCGGAGAAATGCAAGGACCGCAACCTCCAGATCTTCAAGCCCATCACCGGAAGAATAAACTTGTTTCGAATCGGCAACGAACAGTCTCTGATCACCTCGAGTGGGAGCGTTCGTCACGACTTTGCCGAACTCTTCCCACAGTGAGGCGGGTTCGACGCCTTCGGGAATCTCCCATGCGGTCGCTGTTACGGTGAGTGGTCCAAGATTGGGACCGTAGCCAGCTTCATCAGTTCCGATCAGCAGACGACGAGACATTCCGGCGAGGTTTCCAAAGGGAATCGTCGATGCGACTCAGGACAATGACTCAAGAAATGCGCTGGCCTGCATCGACGCTTCTGCACGCACCTGCCAATGCAATAAATGTCCGGCTGTGGGGAAATCGACGCAAATACCGTCCTTGACCTGCTTCAGGAGATCCGCCGCATCGGTATCCGGCAACATTCCGCCTTTCGCAACATCCCCACGGAGAATCAGCAGGGGACACTGAACATCGCGCAGGCAAGCTTCAATATCGTATTTCTTCGCCCATTGCCCTTCGAGGATGGCTTCCATCACCGCTGGATCCAGATCGTGCAGGCAGCGAGCCGTAAACCTCAGGGAGACACCATCACGGACGTCGGAGATTTTCAAAATTCGACCGTCAGAAAATGTCTTCAGCGGCTCATTACCAAACTCGGCCGAGATATCAGCCACAGACAAATCTTTGCGGCCAGCCCAACAATGCATCGCCTGAAATGTGGGAAAGTAATTTGTCGTCTGCAACTGGTGCCAGTATCCCGGAGAAGGAGGATCTTCCAGAATGACGGCCGATACCAACTTCGGTCGACGCGCAGCCAGAGCGATGCTGACTAACGCTCCCAGAGAGTGCCCATAGACCACAAAGGGTTTGCCGATGGCCTCAGCAGCAGCAATCGCATCTTCAACATAGTCGACCACTCGATACCGATCGCCTGCTCGACCCGATTGTCCGTGTCCTCGAAAGTCAATGGCCCGGATACTAAATCGATTCGGAAACAGCGTCGCATAGGATGAAAAGGTCCGGCCAGCACGGCCGACACCGTGAAGCATCAGCAATGTTTCACCGCCACCGGGCCTAAGATCGAACATGTGGATTCTGACGCCGTCCACTGTCTCCACATGATCTGAATTCACGCTCACAGATGTCTCCTTACTTCTCCGTCACATCGATCTCATGGACTTCAATCATGCGATTCAGCTTCGTGATGGAAAGAACTTCGCGCACATCACGGCTGGGATTAAAGACCTGAACCTTCAGCGGCAGACCCGGGATGCGAGTCAACGAGACCAACAGTCCCAGCATTCCGCTTGGGACCAATCGAACCCCCGTCAGATCAAAGGCAACAATCGTTGAGTGATGGGCCTTCACAAGGTCTGAAATCGCCGCTCGATAATGAGCCGCATTAAATTCAGAGGGAACGTCACTGCCACTAAAACCAAGGACCGTGACTTCTCCGGCACTGTAGACTTTCAGCAGGCCGTCTTCTGTCAAAGCAAACTGCTGGGCCAGATCTTCGGCTGCTGTCAGGTCTGCATCACTATTTTCCATCGCTTTTACCCGCTGAATGGCTTGAGAATCGTAATCCCACGCTTGTCACCCGAAGTAACTGGTGTCCACAGTCTACACAGAACGGATCGTTTGCTCCAGAATCCAGGCTGAAAACCTGAAACCGCACAATCCATCGGCTCTTCAGTTACAAAACAGCACCACTCGAAGACAGCTTATGGATACAAATGATTCAGTCCACGCCGTTTGAGCATCCCAGAACGACAAGGAACAATCCCGATGATTGCAAATCGCTATCGACACATTGATGTTTCCGGCAGCTACTTCGAGATTGGTCGGCAGATCGGGGAATCCCTGAAGGACGAGCTGAGAGGTTTCGTGGAAACCTCATGGGATCGCATTGCCCAAAATCTGAAGCTGCGACGTGAAACCGTCTTAAATGTCGTTCACCAAAGTACTCAGTTTGTAAGGAACTGGGCTCCTGATCTGCTCGATGAACTTTCAGGAGCTGCTCAAAGTTCGGGCTTATCCTTTGATGATCTGATGTTTCTCCAGATCAGAAATCAACTCACAGCGGACATGGACAGCGGCTGCACATCATTCTCTCTTAGAAAACAACAGCAGCAGATTTCGCTGATCGGCCAAAACTGGGACAATGATCCCGCGCTCGATCCGTTTACTGTCGTGCTGACCAGAAGACCCGTCAACAAACCAGCCTTTATGACCGTAACACAGGCTGGACTGATCGCGTACATCGGAATGAGTGAAGCCGGGATGGCCGCCTGCCTGAATTCTCTGCCAGCCCCGGCGCGCGCTGTGGGCGTTCCGCACTACTTTACACTGCGGCGAGTTTTCGAAGGGCATTCTCTGAAGCATGCCGTCAGCGTTATTTCGGACGCAACAAGAGCCATCCCTGCCAACATAATGCTCAGCACTCCTGATGGCCCAGCGAACCTGGAAGTCACGATTGATGACGTGAAAGTGCTCAGACCAGAGGCAGAGGACGTATTGCTCCACACGAATCATTGTCTGCATCCGGATCTCGCTTCCATGAATAGTCAGTTTCCGGAGCTGATTCAGTCCCGGCCTCGACTGGAGCGGATGAGCCAGATCTTGAAGACCGGCGTTTCCTGCGCGAGCATGGAAAGCCTGAAGGCCGCACTGCAGGATCATACGGAGTTCCCGCGATCCGTCTGTCGTCACACAAATGACGATCCGGGCCACGGCTATTGGAAGACTGTATTCTCGGTGATTATGTCCGTTGAAGCCGGAGAGATGCATATTGCACGAGGCAATCCGTGTGAAGCACCTTATGAGGTTTACCGGTTGTGAACCGCCAGCTTGCGGCAGATTCTGCCGGTCTGAAAATCCAGGAGAATGGCGATTTGAGAGACGCACAGGCAGCGGTATGGCAGGCATAAAGCGAAAACCCGGCACATCCGGAACAAACCCTACAGTTTCACAAATTGCCTGACCGATACTTCCGCTATGACCGTCCTGATGCGCAGATTCTGTCGGTGTCACCGCGCAGTAGCTGAACATCAGGAATCGGGAGAACATCAGCGAAGGCAGTGATTTACTGCAGCTTCTCCAAGGATGGATCAATGCGGATTCGGCACTCACTCAAGGCGTTCGTGCCCTTCATACTCATGCTGGCAGCCGGGCGCAGCGTC
>CAIXQV010000865.1 GCA_903921605.1 uncultured Planctomycetaceae bacterium
CATGAAGAAGAAGTAATCCGGGGCGAAATTGACTCAGGTGAGCGGCTGGGCCTCAGCCCTCCGTATATGATGCACGTCGTCACACGGAGGGCTGACGCCCAGCCGCTCGCCGTTCCTTCATGTGCGGTCGCTTTGGAGAATTAAAACGCTCTGGATTTTAAACTCATGGCTGACATGGTCTCTAAGGACGCTGCCGCGAATCTGCATACACTGCAATGCATGGAACTGTGGAGAGGCAATTCATCTGTGGAAACCACGGCCTCAAGCACTGGGCTTGAAGCGTGGATCTTCAGTCAGCCGTACCACGGCGAATCCACCGGTGGCGATGTGCATTATCTTTCGCTTTGCGTCGGCGGAATCGTGACTCGCATTCTGCTGGCAGACGTTTCCGGGCACGGAATCAAGGTAGACGCGACTTCGAACATCCTGAAAAAACTGCTGCGGCGATTTATGAACGCCAAAAAACAGGATCGACTGGTGGAGGAACTCAATCGGGAGTTCTCGGGACTGGAACAATCCGGCCGATTCGCAACTGCGGTGATCGCCACGTACCTGAGCCACAAGAATCAGCTGCTGTTGACGAACGCCGGGCACCCGCGACCGTTGCTTTTCAGGAAATCCGTCGGTCGCTGGCAGTATCTGGTTCATGAAAGTGTTGTCGAGCAGGCGGGAAATTTGCCCCTGGGGATTAACGACTCCACTCGTTATGAACACGCGGCGTTGCCGATCGAATCCGGCGACATGCTGCTTCTCTACACGGATGCTTTCACGGAAGCCGGCACCGACTACGAGAAGCTGCTGGGCGAACAAGGATTGATGTCGCTTGTGGAGTCGATTCCACTAACGGACTCGATCGATCAGTTTGGCCGAAAACTGGTACACGCAGTGCGGGCTTTTGCCGGCGGATCAGCAAACGATGACGAGACTCTGATCGTCATTCGCTTCGGCGAAGGCCGCAAACCGCCCGGATTGCTGGAACGCCTGCGAGGCTACTCGGCCGTTTTTCGAGGGTAAACGCCTGTCAGCAGCGTCCAGCTCAGCTTTACCGAATCGTTACACGATCGAAATATGATTGTAACAAGGCTCGATTACCGTTCGCCTGAATGATTTTTTCAGAATCATGGTAAGACGTTGAATGTCATCGCGTCCATGGGCCATGTCGCGGCTGGTTGAGTAAAGGCCGATTCCCAAGTGTTAACTTTGTTTTCTGAAATGCAAGGTATTGCAATGAAACGATTCAATCTGCTGTCACTGTCTTGTCTTTTCGTATTGAGCCTTTTGGCTGGATGTTCAGATTCAACTGCTCCCGCAACTGGCGGTGCCATGATGAATGACACGGGGATGATGAAGGGGGACATGAAAGACGACGGAATGATGAAGGGCGACATGAAAAGCGATGGTATGATGAAGGAAGACGGCATGATGAAGGAAGACATGAAGGAAGACGGCATGATGAAAGAAGAGAGCAAGTAGCCGTTCGTTGGCAGCGGTTTCGAAACTTCGCGGGGCGAGCGCCAGGGCTCGCCCTCCATCGAAAACTGGGTGTTGATACGTTCTCTGCCCGGATTCCTCTGCAAGGTCATCAGACGTGGCTGATATTCCAAAGATTCCCGATCGAGAAATTACTCCACCATCCGTGTACGCCAATCGTCGCAAGTTTATGCGAGCGGGAGTGGCGACGGCGACTGCAATTGCGACTGGTTCGTTGTACCGGTTGTTTAACCCAATCAAGCATGTCGATACCAGCAACGCCGCAACCGTTGAGCTTCAGGCAACAACGGAATCGGAATCGGAACTTCTTACGAGGGGATGGCGAGTTGACGAGGACAAAACTCCGGAACAGAGCATTCTGACCTACAACAACTTCTATGAATTCACAACGAACAAAGAAGCTGTCGCGTCAGCGGCGGCTGGATTCACCACTGATGGGTGGAAATTGGTCGTTGATGGCATGGTTGATAAGCCTCGAACGTTTTCCATTGACGATCTGCACGCTCTAAGTCCTCCTCAGGAACGTGTTTATCGTATGCGATGCGTCGAGGCATGGTCGATGGTGATTCCGTGGGCTGGAGTTCCGCTGGCTCATCTGCTGGAATCCGTTCAGCCAATGTCCGGAGCAAAGTATGTTGCTTTCGAAACGCTGCTGGATCCGGAACGCATGCCGGGGCAGAAGACCGACGTGTTGCAATGGCCTTATGTTGAAGGACTGCGTCTCGACGAAGCCATGAATCCACTGACGCTGCTTGCCACCGGTCTGTATGGCAAGACGTTGCCGCCTCAGGACGGAGCCCCCGTGCGACTGGTGACTCCGTGGAAGTACGGATTCAAGGGCATCAAGTCGATCGTGCGAATCTCGCTGACCGCCGATCAACCTGTGACGAGCTGGAATCGCTATTCCGAATCGGAATACGGCTTCTTCGCCAACGTGAATCCGACCGTTGACCATCCTCGTTGGAGCCAGGCAACCGAACAACGCATCGGCGAATCCGGCCGACGCAAGACTTTGATGTTCAATGGTTACGAAGATCATGTCGCGGGCATGTACGAAGGCATGGATCTGGCGAGGTACTTTTGATCGTGCGGATATTAAGGAGCGAACGGTTCGTGTAACGATCAGTCACGAGCACGGCAACCAACACAAATCATCAGAGTCTGAAGACTCGCATAACGTTAAAGACACAAGTCATGAACCAGCTGCCGTTCCTTAGAGCCCTCGTCATTCTGAACGGGCTCATCCCGCTGGTCATGCTGGGATGGGATGCGTATCGAGGTCAGCTCGGAGCAAACTCGGTCAACAACGCGTTGCACATCACCGGCATTCTGTCGCTGGTGTTTTTGTTTCTGTCACTGCTGATGTCTCCGCTGCGATGGATGACCGGCTGGGGTGGTTGGCTTGCGTTTCGTCGAGCACTCGGGCTTTATGGATTCTTTTACGCGATCGTGCATCTGGTAATTTACGTCGGCTTTGACCGGGCACTCAGCCTGACTAGCACGTTCAACGAAATCTGGATGCGGCGTTTTCTTCAGGTCGGAGCTGTGGCGATTCTGCTGATGGTCCCGCTTGCTGTGACTTCAACCAATGGCATGATTCAACGCATGGGACCCAAGCGGTGGAAGCTGCTGCATCGGCTGACTTATGCGGTCGTGGTTCTGGGCGTTCTGCATTATTACATGCTGGTGAAGTCAGATGTTCGCCAACCGCTGGCATTCGCTGGAGTGCTGACCGTTCTGCTGGGCAGTCGCTTTGGACGACATTACTCAGAACTGCTGCAGGCATCTAATAAGAAGCGGATGGCACTCGCGGCAACAAATGTTTCGAAAGCCACTCAACCGCCGGTTCTGGGGGCCGTTCAACCTGCAACTCCAACAGCAATCAGTTCCGCAAAACCCAGCAAGGCCTGGAAAGGCGAACTCAGGATCGCGGCCATCTTTCAGGAAACACCAGATGTCAGGACCATTCGTTTGATGTCGGCTGATGGTGGCGAGTTTCCATTCGTCTATCAGCCGGGACAGTTCATCAACATTCAGCTGATGATTGACGGCAAGCGAATTAACCGATCGTATACGCTGGCTTCATCGCCGACTCGCGCTGATGCGTGCGAACTTTCCATCAAACGC
>CAIXQV010000866.1 GCA_903921605.1 uncultured Planctomycetaceae bacterium
AGAATTGTCTCCGGAACAACACTCAGCGTTGATTCCGGAGCGAACTCTTCGTGATAAAACACCGAACGACTCAACCGCACTTCCCCGATCCGCCCCGAGTACTGAAATCTCGCCTGAGTGTCGGACTGCTTCAGATTGCCCACCAGAAAGCGACTTCCTGGCCAAAGATCCTTAACGACGAAAGGGGAAGGAAGCTGTCTGTCCAGCGACACATGATCGGCAGACATTTCGTAGACGGAAACACTGCACACCTGATACCGACCGTTGACGTACATTCGCATCTCGCGGCCATCGTAGGTCATCGCGATGTGTGTCCAGCGATCGAGGGCGAACAACTCTTTCGCATCCAGAAGATAAACCTCACCTTCGCTGGTAGAAACGTGAACTCGAAAACGATTTCCGTCTCCAGCCGCCACAACGGTCAGTGCCACAGGGCCGTGACTGGCAACCGCACCACGGTGCTGTTTGTCGGGTCTAATCCACGCCTCCAGCGTGAACGGACGTCCTTCTTCAAACGCCACGTTATTGATCGTCAACACATCATTCAGGCCATCGAGCTGAATAGACTCCTCCGGCCCCGTCAGCGCAGGAGCTTCCGAGAGAACAAATGTTTCTCGGTAGCCAGGAACGGCGAGGGCCGTCAAAACAGGAATGCTGATCAGAAGCAATTTAAGCCTGCGGCGAACAAGTCGATCGGGTGTGTTTTGCATGCGTCTCCAATCCGCCACGCACCACGCCAGGGCTTGGATGAAGTAAGTCAGAGAGATCAGGCTAAAGACCAACACGCGAGCCCCCATCGAACGTCGATACCACTGAATAGGAGGAATCACTCCGATTGCAATCAGCATTGTCGACAGGCACATACAAACCGAGAAAACCAGCGCGATCCAGTAGACCCACTGTGACGCTTTCTTTGAGCGAACTCGCCGCACCGCCCAGACGGTCCAAAGATCCACCGGCAATGGAACAAGCCCCTGCGCGAGGAGAGCTTCGATCACTTCCTCATGGCTCACGTTGACATCGGGTGCCGCTGCGATCATCAGCATCCCGCCGGGTCCGAAGATAAGACGCATGCTGGCCAATACAGAAATCAGCAGAGTCGCCTCATGAATTCTTTCCGACTGTTCAAACCATCGCCGAACGCGATGCTGCAGTGACATGCGTCTGCCCAGAATCGGTTGCCTCTTCAGACAGCGCTGCAAATCATCAGCAAGCTCGGCGGCCGATGAATACCGATCTGTAGGATTCCGCTGCAGACACTTCATACAGACCGTATCCAGATCAGCATGCACCTCTGGCCGAAGCTTCGAGACTGAAACAGGCGATGCTTCGCGCAGTCTCATAAGGACAGCCGCATAGTTATGAGCAGCGAAAGGGGCCACCCCGGTCAGCAGGTGATACAAAATCGCACCGAGGCCAAAAACATCTGACACTGGTCCAACGTCGTCGCTGCGAGATTCGGCCTGTTCGGGCGACATATAAAGCGGGGTGCCGATGATCAGACTGGACTGCGACTGGTGCAGCCCGTGAGTCATCTGTGCCAGTCCGAAGTCGGTCAGTCTCGGCTGAAAATCGTCCAAAGTCGATAGTGAAGACGATTCGAAATCATTGGGCACGAGCAGGATGTTGCCGGGTTTCAGGTCGCGATGAACAATGCCGTGGTCGTGAGCATATTGAACGGCCCTGGCTACTTTCTCGATAAACGCCACAGCCGCGTCGATTGCACAGGGCTTGGCGGCTTCATCCATCCATTGTTGCAGATTCGGCCCGGGGCAATACGCGGAGGCCATGTACGGAACAGCTCGGGAAAGGTCGGCTTCGTACAGCGGTACGATGCCCGGATGATCCAGTCGAGCACACGCCTGAACTTCGGTTTCAAATCGTGCAAGTCGATCACCGTCAAGAAGCACATCCGGGCGAGGAATCTTAATGGCCACCGCGCGATTCAGATCCGGATCGTGTGCCTTGTACACGATTCCGAACGCTCCTCGTCCGATAATGCGTTCGAGCACATATCGGCCGACACTCGTGCCAACGGCACTGCTGAATGGTCCCGCAACGGCTGCGGGCTCGTTGATCCAGAGTTTGTCGAGTCGCCGAATCACTTCGGCCGCATCCACTGAGCGAAGGTTGCTCTGTTTGCGGTCTTCCGTCACTTTATTCTGGTCTGACGGGGAATGTGACATTTGGGGGAGACAATCGTTCCTGAAGTTCTTCAACAATTCTTGACCAAAGTTTCCTGGCCGCGGCTTCCGTCATTCCCAACTCCTCAGCCACCTCGGCGTGACTCAGCCCCATGCGATGCCGAAGTTCCAGGACCTGCTGACTGCGTTCAGGAAGTTGGGCAACCGCTCGCAGCAATTCGTCATCGGTTTCACGACGCCGAACCAAACTGCTGGCGGATGTCTGATGTCGGGCTGCCGACATATCGGACAGAGTATCCCAGGCAACTTCCTTCGCAACGCTTCGCTGCTGAGATTGTCGAAACCTTCTTCCCGCATCCATCAGGTTATGAACCACAAGTCGACTGATCCATGACTTGAGTTCATCTTCTGTTTGGCCTCGAAACGATCCAAAGTCACGATGAGCTTCCATAAGAGAATGCTGGACTATGTCCGAAGCATCCAGCTTTCCCTTGAGGCCGTCATCCAGCCTTTGATCCGCGAAGATCAGAAGGTACGCACGAAGTTGCTGCCAAATTTCGTTCAGAGCCCCATCGTCGCCATCCCGAGCCGCCTGAATCAGCTCATTCCATAGGATGCTTTGACTGTTTCGAGTCATGGAAAGGCGTACTTGGGAAGAAGACGTGACAAGAAAAACAAGACGAAAGAAGTTTTTTACAGCATGACCATTCGGGAGTACAAAGAAAGTCAATCCAAGACATTCGTACAGGAAAAATTTGGGCTGTCTCACGCCCTGATTTTGCTCTCACGCAGCCATCGTTACTCTCTGTTGCCCCGAATACTAAAACCGGAAGTTATGGGAATCACGATCAGAAGCAATTGATCCGCGATCAGAATCCCTGTCGTCCACGGGAATCTTGCGTCACCTGATCCGTGATTCAGGATAACGGCGATCAATTCGCCGCCGCCATGAATATTGGGCCAATTTTTTGTCTGTCGGAATTCAGCAAGTTTTCCTGTCACGTTTCCATTTTCATTACGCCTTTCTAACGGCGGTTCGGCATCCGGACCCAAATCCAGGCCAAAGGCGAGGCCGCCCACGCTGCAATGTTCGCGGCCTCGCCTGCGGCAACGGTGGCTCGCATACAATTGCCGTTAAATCCATGAAGATAGGTCGTCACCCGCCAAGATAGTGAACAGTACACCATCCATTGGAACCTCCGTGTCGCGTTAGCTCACCAATTGGATGGTGGAGCAATCGCCCACAGCGGGCATTCATCGTCGGCGTGGAGGCCATTCGCCAGGCTCGTGCTTTGAGCAGCTTCCGAATCAACATATGCGCCGCGATTCTGAACACCCACGCGAACGGGAATCGAACGGTCTTTCTGACTCGGCTGGGCGGCGGAGCGTTTGGCAATCTGACCGATAGGATCGCCGACTCGATCCGTTATGCATTGAACATTCATCGCAACACCGATCTGGATGTCGCGATCGTCGGCTACGGAACGTCACGAG
>CAIXQV010000867.1 GCA_903921605.1 uncultured Planctomycetaceae bacterium
CATCGCCGAACGCAGAAAACTCGAACGCGAACGCTGTGCAGACGAATAGAATGCTGTTCGCCGGGCGCTTACCAACGAGCTTTATCGGAGCGTGGGTTTGCTGTCGCTCCGGTGTTGCGTTGACGATGTTTCTGACAATCATAAACGTCATTCCAGAGATCAGGACGAACGCAAGGCACGCTCGCTCGAAGAACGGCAGAATGGGGCCGCCGCAAGTCAGCAACTTTCGACGGGGTACAAGAACGACCAGCCAGAAATATCCTACCTGAAAGGCAGAATACGGCAATAAAATTGCTACCACGTAGGCATTGCTTTGGAACGCCAACGCAAAGTTACCGTTTAATAGGTGCGAAATTGCTCGTTGTCCGCCGCAACCACAGCAGTCGATATTCCAGATCCGCTGAAAGGGACATGATAAATAGGAATATGTGGCATCGAAGGCCGGCCATTGTTTCAATGCTACGGCGTAGCCAACGAGCACCAGAGTTAACCCGGCTGCAAAAGAAACCAAAAGAACGAATTTTGTTCCGCGTGTTTTTTCCGGCTCTTGCTGTATCATTTTCTTCCGTCTCATTAAGGTCCGAATTCGCAGTTCACATGCTCGCGCCCACGCTCATTAAAGAGACAAGGAAAAACCAGAAGAAAAATCCCCCCAGGCTGAAAAAGAGTCCCACAGCAATATATATGATCAATGCAGACGTGTTCTCACGCACCGTATAAACGCGGAAACCCATGAATGCCATGGGAACGATTGCAAAAACCCCACAACACAAAGAGGACAGGATCCCGGAAAGAATCGCTCCAATTATAACGGCGCCTGTGCTGCCTCCTCCCACACCCTGTGACATTCCAGGAAGCGCATCAAGGGCCGCCCGTTTTGTGTCATAGTACTGCGCCTCGCTCATGACCGGCTGGGGCGATTCCGGGTTCTGAATCGAATTCTCTTTCTCTTTCTTTTTCTTCATGCGAGGCGGGAGCCTCGGACTGAACTGAGTGTAGGCAGGCTCTGCAGAAGCCTCGCCCCCGTTGAAATTGAACGCTTCAGCCTCATCAAACGCACTTTCAGAAAAAGACCCGCCCGCTCCATCTCGAGCCAGGATTGTCGCGAGTTTCTGCCAAGGGCCGATGTTGCTGGGACCGGCCAGATCGCTCTTACTAAGCTTCTTGTCTGCCAGCAGTTGCTGAATCTTCTCAAACGAGAACGGGCCTTTTATTGTTTTCCCACGTTTCACGAAACACTGATTCATGATTGCATCATCAGAGAATAAATATAGTTTGGAAAGATTTTGATTACTGCTTCGTCATCGACGATAAGGTGCAATACGAGGCTACATAAGAACGGATTTCTGGCGACAACTTGCGGTAAGTATTCTGGGATTCGTGGGCACTAAGGATGACTTAAGTGAAGGGTGCGATCTGCGTAATGCGCTGTGACAATGGGAGAAAGAGGCGTCCTGCCCGAGAAAGGGCTAGTCATACTCGCCATTTAAGTAACTCGCGATAACGCCGCGAGCGAGGATCATCACACTGAGCTTATGAGAATCTCTATTTACTTCAGGCTCATATATGTCGTATCCAAATTCATTCAGTGCATTTCGCTTCCAGTCCGCGTCGATGGTTAATCCATTATTACACTCCACTTTTATATGGCTCATCCCATCGACGTCGTCGGTGATTGTGGCATCTCCGGTTGAAAGTTTGACTTTCTTAACCTTTTTCCCTGCTAAGAGATTCGTTGCGTTGGTAACTCCGTTTACTATTTTCTGCTTCGCCTTATTGTCTCCTCTAAGAGTTTCTTTGCTAAGAGTTTCTTTACGTTGGTAACTCCGTTTACTATTGCCTCACGTTTGGCTTGTTCTTGGGCCTGATTAATCGCCAGCTCGAGTTCGATCGCGTCTGCCTCACGTTCTGCGTCCAGTCGCCGTTGTTCTTCCCCACGCTGCGCAACCATCCGGCTATTCTCGACGGCTGGAATCAATTCGAGCACTTTCTTCGCCCGAACAGGCAAAAGAACTTCGTGAATCACCTTGCCGTCATCAATATTGCCGTCATCTTTGGCATCCTGAAATGCAGTCTCTGACAACTCCAGTAATGTGTTTGTTATGATCGCATCCGATGTGGCAAATTCGATTTGACTTAAAAGATTTTCAGTTTTTTCGCGATCAACAGCTCCCCATGACGCCACGTACGCCTGAAGCGATGTTTTTGCATTTTCCACGTCACCGTTACTCAAGTGCTGGCTGGCAGTGTCCCAAAGCCGTTTTGACGCATAGAGCGATTTGCGCGACTCCGTTCGGTATATCAGAACGGCTGCAATAACCAGTGCGCACAATACGGCCCCAGATGCAGTGTAGATAACCCATCGCGACGCAGCGCCTTCATCAGTCGAGGAACTGCGTTCTTGTCCTTCAGGCGTCACTATGGACTTATTGGATTTCCCGGGTGACACCTGCGACGCATCATCGCCATACGCATCATCGCCATACGCATCAGAAGAAAAGACATCGAACGGGTCAGCGGCTGACTGTGCCTCAAACAGTTTAGCCCACCCCTGAACATTACCAATTGTTTCCCATGGACCATCTGAAGCACGACCGATTTGATCCGTTGCCCGAATCTTGCTTGTGCCGATTCGGTCTTTGACCGCGTCGGGTGAAAATGGGCCAATGACCTTACCGTTTCGCTGAATATAAGAACGCTGACGTGGCATCTGCCATCTCCGAATTCTTTTATGAGTAGGGGCATACTACACCTGTACCCTAATACACGTGACCCGAGGGCGGCACCACTGAAGCTGGACACCAGCCCGAGCGTGTTCCCGCCGCTTACACTAAACCACAAACAGGCAATGCCTTAGTAGCTCCTTTGTAAAGACGCACGATCGGGAACCGGGGCTCTATCAGGTTAAATGCGTTTCTGAATCTCATTTCGTCTCAGGAATTTTTTAAAAAATTCTGTTCAAAAAAAATGGCCTCGTTTTGCGAAGAAATCTTAGTGTTGACACTGCTTTTCAGGTCGATACGCTATTTGCCGACGCTGCCCCTGTGACGCAGTGCGGTATGCCTGCTATGGTGCATTCTTGTATTTATGCGATTGAGTGGTTTTGTAGTCCCGTGATGCGGCGGTCATTCATCTTTTTGATGCCGTATCCGAGTTCGCCCAGTAGGCCTCGTGGATGTGGTCCTCATGGCGAAAGTGTCAGTGGAAACAATTACCGATGAGAATGACTTTGCCTTTGCTGGAATACGCTGGTCTAAAAAATCTGGCAAAGACTCTGCTTCGTCGTGAAAAGACATGCACACTGACATGCACGGGCCTGGTTCACGAACTGCTGCTCAAGGAAGCCCGGACCTCCGGATCTCTTAAGGCTGCTGCCATCGGCGTCAAGGAAAGTCGCCTGGATATGCGTGTTGCTCAGCGCATCATGCGGCAATTACTGATTGATCGAGCGCGACGCCGGCAAACAAGGCAGCGTTGCGAAGAACTCTCGGCCACCTTCGGGGCGAGCAGAACGAAAGACCGAGCTTCTGAATTTGTGCTGGCTCTTGATGATGCGATTGCTCAGCTGAGTGCTCTGGAACCAACAGGAGCGGAGTTGCTGCGGCTGCATTTTTTTGCTGGCGTTTCGTTTGAAGACGCCGGCGCACAGTTGGGATTGTCGCGAGCAACTGCCTACAGGAAATGGGATTTTTGCAGGTGCTGGCTGGCGGCTCAGTTAAAAAAAGAGAATCTGAGCGAATCGTAGAGACTGTTGAGACAAAGAGAGGCTCCGCTGCGCATATGGATACGTTGAGCTCGGCCTTCTGTTTCGCTGGTGCTACGTGATTCCGACTTTTCTGCAACTCCTCGAATCTGCTTACGCGGAAGCTACGGCTCTTGAAAGCCCTGCGGATCGGGTTGCGTACTGCGATCAGGTTGCTGCCCGAGATCCGGCCTTGGCAGCGGAGTTGCGAATGCTGCTCGCTTGCCGCGAAGACGCTGACCGCATTCTGGCACCGGCCAGTAATTACATGTCCCTGCTGCTGACCAGTCTCGGTGATTCCAAGCGAGAAGAGACGGTGGAGGAACTTCTGCTCCTGCTGACAAGGCAGGGGGCGACCGGGCCGGACCCGAGTAGTTTTCTGTTGGGGGGATTCTGCTTTGATGAGATTGTTTCAGTCGGAGCGACCGGATTTGTATTTCGCGGACGTGATCTGAGACTGAGTCGGGATGTGGCAATCAAGGTGCTGGCTCCGTCGATTGCGAGAGACCCAGCGCGGCGATCTCTGTTTATTAATGAAGCTCGCCTGGCAGCCACGATTCGGCATCCTAACGTGGTTACGATCTACCACATCGCTGAGCAGGCTGAAGCGGACATGGTCTTCTTTGTCATGGACTGGATTGAGGGAAGTTCGCTCCAGGAACTGCTGGATACGGTGCCTCCGAATCGGCTGCAGAGTTGCCGTCTGATGGAGAGACTGGCCAGCGGTCTGGATGCCATTCATGAACATGGGGTAATTCACCGCGATCTGAAGCCCGGGAATATCGTGGTTGATCCCACGGGGCAGCCGGTCATTGTGGATTTTGGTTTGGCAATGACCGGGGAAACCAGATCAGCAGACGGCAATCTGGCCGGTACACCGTTGTATATGTCGCCGGAACAGTTGCGAGGGGAACCTCTTACCATTCATTCCGATCTGTTTGCATTCACGGAAATTGCCTGTGTTCTGCTCACAGGTCAGCACCCCTACCCCGCTCGTTCGATTGCAGAGCTTATCGAGTTAGTCCTTCAACAGCGCCATTCCTTCGACCCAGGCTGGAATCGGGAGTTCAGGGAAGTTCTCAAACGGGGTTTGTCTGAAGCGCCTGAGAATCGCTTTCGATCGGCTGGAGAATTCGCTCTTGCCTGCCTGAGTTCTGTGAGGGGGCTGTCGGAGACGACGTCAGCGTCTTCTCCTCCATTCTTCAGCGGCAGGCGTGTCTGGTATGCCGTGGCGCTGTGTTCGCTCGCGATTCTGGCGGTTGCTGCGAGAGTGAGCATGGCTCCTCGCACCTCATCCGAGGGAGAGCAGCCAATGCCGTCGAATCCCGTGCTGGCGGAGAATCCGGACGGGGGGTGGATTGATGCAGAACATTACCGGAATTTTCTGGGGATGGAGTTTGTGCGAATTCCGGCAGCTGCCGGTCTGATTTCGGACTGGCCACCCGATCCGGAGCACCCGGAGTTGTTTACGGGACTGGGGTGGCGAAACAATGAAGACGAACACATGCTTGGGCAGCGACTGATAACCCGACAGGAGTATGCCAGCGTCATGCAGGGGGAAGATGCGGCGGATCCGCAAAGTGAAGATCCTGCTGACGGTCCAGTCACGATGGTTTCTATGACGGACGCTGAGCGTTTTTGCGTAGAGCTGACGCGACGGGATCCGGACGGACTGAAGTATGGAATTGCGGACTTAAATGCGTGGACCCTGGCGGTTTATGGGCTGGCCCTGATTCGTGGTGAACTGACCGGCTCGGAGATGCTGGATGAGCTGCAGCGCAGACGCAAACAGCGCGGCGACGGGTCTGCCATGTGGAACAGTCTGTATCAGCCGATTCTGGCTGATACGCTGGGAGACTACTGGGAGTGGACCGATACCGGATTCAGAAAACCGACACAGCTGGAAGGTGTGGTGTCTTATGCCGTGATTCCGGAGCAGCCTTCCGAATCCTGGCTGGTTGCTGTCGGTGGCTTTTATGAGAGTCTTTTTCTGCACGCACATGACATGCATTACGGAATGAATGATCACAATCCGAAAAGCCAAAATCTTAAGGTGCATGTCGAAGAGGATGGAGAAACGCTGTACTTTTGTCCGACGGCACCAAATACGTTAGGGACACTGCGATACTGCTACCGCGATCTTCCACCAATACTGACAGCTCAGGTGCAGACGCCGTTTCACCTGGCATCGACCGCAGCTGCTGCCGGGATCAGGGTTCGCTGCCGGAGATCTACTGACTCGTCGCTGGAATCGAAAGACTGGCAGGAGGTCTATCAAGTTTCCGGCCCGGTCTTTTTGAATCAACACCGCGAGACCGTGGACCTCACACAAGTTGTTGCCGGGGCAACGGAAGTGGAGCTAGAGTACTGGGTGCGTATCTCGCAGGAAGGGCCAGCAGTGAATTACGCACAGATTGGTCGGACAGCGAAGGGGCTGGAGGGGATTGACGTGTTTCTCTTTGAGGCGGTGACAGAGGCTCCCGGGGATTCCCCGCGTCAGGATACACCATTGCCTCAAAGCTATGCTAACAGTCGACTTGGCTTTCGTATTCAGGCGATTTTTCCTCCCGCTAAGAAATGAACAAGGTGCGATTGCTGTGAACCTCCGGGATCGCAATTGCCCCCAGATTCAGATGGACTGCGGTTGTCAACGAAGAAAAATCCAGCGTGTCAATCCCGCTGCTGGCGATTTCTGTAACACGATCGGCTTCTGCGGTCGCTGCTGTTCGGAAGATATAGTTATCGTCTCCGGAACCGCCGATCAATTGGTCGTTCCCACCGGCTCCTTCCAGAACATCGTTACCAAGCCCACCAGACAGGGAGTTTGCCTCGTCATTGCCCTTCAGCCGACGTTTCCTGAACCGCCCACAACCGCTTCAAAATCTGTTGCAGAGTTCAGGATCAGTCTCATGTATGCGTATAAGGCCTGAGTGGTTGTAAGACTCAAATCCAGCGTGACGTTCACGGTGACAGCAGCAAACGTCACCGTGTCCCGACCGCCATCGACAGCCTCGAACAGCGTATCCGTTTCTGCTGTGGTCGCCGTTGTCATGACGTCGCTGTCATCTCCGTTTCCGCCGATGAGCCGGTCGCTGCCGGTTAACCCTGTGGGCTGATCATTCCCATCACGGCCCTCCAGCTTATTGGCCAGGCTGTTGCCCGAGATCACCTCTTTCAATGGGGTACCAATGACATTTGGAGATGTCGCGAGGCCCGTTAAGGCAAGTGCCGGGACTGAGCGCGATTCTCCGAGTCGTTCAGTTCGTCGACCGTCATTCGTCGACCACGAACGACGCAGAGGAGAGACGTCGGGGCGAATCTTGCCCGAAAAGCTTCATAACCGGGACGCAACCTAACAAAACACCGGCACTGCATCTTCTCCCGCAAATCCCAGCGATGTTCCAGATACCCAATTGCCTTGCTAGAAACAGCCAGGCCGATCAATCCATCCGGACATCGAAAGGAAGAATGGTCAAAGCGGGCTCATCCGCAAGCAGACGCAGCGTTCTCAGATGCGACAGCGCAGGGAGTGCTTTTGCGGGAAGGAGTGCAGCCCAGACGTCAAACGGGCGATCGGCGGATTCCGTTTTGCCCATTAGAAACTGCAGAGGACTTTGAGGACGAGGCAGGTCTTCCAGCTCAAGTTTGCTCTCCGCATCACCCGCCAGATTCCGAGCGTGAGCGACCGCGTCGGCCAGTGTTCCCAGATGATCCACCAGGCCCAGCGCTTTGGCCTGACGTCCGGTGTAGACTCGCCCCCGAGCGAGTGCTTCCAGCTTTGCATGCTCCATCTTTCGACCTGCCGCAGCCTTCTGCGTGAACTGTTCGTAAATCGTGTTCAGCATGCCCTGCATAGCGTCACGTTCCGAATCTGAAAAGCCTTCCGTGATGCTCATCACTCCGCTGTTTTTGCCGCGGCTGATCACCGTCGTGGTCACTCCGACCTTCTTCATGAGTCCATCCAGAGCGACCTTGCCACCCACCACTCCGATCGATCCCGTCAGCGTCCCAGGCTCTGCAAAAATCGCCTCCGCACCCATGGAAATATAGTAGCCGCCGCTGGCCGCAGTATCGCTCATGCTGGCTACGACCGGTTTGCCACTGGCCTCCAGCGCACGCCAAATCAAATCACTCGCCAGCGCGCTGCCTCCTGGGCTGTCGACTCGCAACACGATCGCTTTGACATTTGCGTCTTTCGAAATCTTATGAATCAACGGCACAATCTTGTCAGAGTTAATGGTCGACTCGGACAAAAACCCCATCGGATCACCGCCGGAAACAATAGGGCCTTCCAGTCGCAGGACTGCAATGCGAGGCCGAGTGCTGCCGGTATCGGACGAACCGCCGGACAGCAGTTCCATCAGAGAAAACAGGTCCAGATCCGTGTTGACCTTTTTCTTTTTGTAATCTTCGCGAATACGGACATCCAGAGTCTCATCACCTCCCGCAAGCAGTGTGACAAGCTGATCTTCGTAGGCGACTTCATCGATCAGTCCCATCTCCTTCGCTCGATTCACACTGATCAGACCCTCGTCGATGATGCTCTTCACTTTGTCTTCCGGAAGCTTTCGAGCCGCCGCAATCTGCGACACCATATCCCGATAGTAGTCATCGAGGATCGCTTCCATCTCTTCACGAAACTCAGCGCTCATTTCCGATCGAGTGTAAGGCTCCGCAGCAGATTTGAAGGCTCCCACGCGAAGCATGTCTGCCTTGATGTCGAGCATCTCCAACAGGTTTTTGTAAAACGTGACTTCAGCTCGCAACCCCGTCAGCATCAGAGTCCCGGATTCCGGCATCAGAATGCGATCGCAGGACGCAGCCAGCAGATAATCTTTGTTTCCGCAGTCATTCATGCAGGCCCAGACAGGCTTGCCGGCTTTGCGAACATCCGCAATGGCCGTTTGAAGTTCATTCAGCCGAGCCCACCCGACTTCGACGGATTCGATCTTCAACAAGACGCCTTTGATGGACTTGTCCTTCGCCGCCTGATGCAGACGATCCATGCAGACGGGAAGTCCTTCCACCAGATCTCCAAAAAGGCCGGGCATCTGAGTTCCCTCCGGATAGCTTCCGGAGATTCGAATCTCCGCCCAGTCCGCTCGAACTTTTTTGGCCACTTTGTCTTTTGAGGCGTCCGACTTCTCTTCATCCGCCTGAACATTGATCGGCATGCAGAAGCCAACAACGCTCAACATCAACAGCCCGCGCAGGTATCGCAACATTGCTCTCATTCCTTCAGATTTCCCGACGTCATTCTCGACAAGTGCCGCTGAGTCTAAGCCGTTGCGTCTGCTGCATCTATGCCATTTGAAAAAGAACCGCCGGTTTGTCGAATTCCTGCGGCATCAGCAAGCCCGGGGAAGCACTATCAGAGTGCCCTGAGATGAGACCGTTTGTGAGGC
>CAIXQV010000868.1 GCA_903921605.1 uncultured Planctomycetaceae bacterium
GGTTATTTTGACTACAATCCGTGGACACCGAAACAATGTCAGAGGCGTTGGCGTCTCGGACCGGTCACCTTGAGGCGATGGCCTCGAACGCTTTCAGCTTCGTGATTTATGCCAGTGGGAACGGTAGATCCACCGCGTGACAATCTGTCCCGGCTTCGCATCCAGCGCGATGTTCAGCCGGTCCGCCGATCATTTTTTGGTCGGTTTCTGCGGTTCGTTTTTTATCTCGGTGTGCTGGTGGCTCTCGCCGTTGGAGCAGTTTTCTGGGCGCAGAAACAAGGCATGCTGGCGGATACTCGCAAGCTAACCGAAACTCTTCGGCCGCGTCCAGAAGTTCGAGTCGCCGTGGTCAGCGTCGAAAAAGGTCGCTCAGCGGATGCGTTAGTTGTCGCCACCGGATATCTGGAATCTCGCCAACAGGCTCGCATCGGTGCGCGGGCCACAGGTCGCATCCAGGCTGTTAATGTCGAAGAAGGCAGCGTCGTCAAAGCCAACGATGTGCTCGCGATTCTGGAACACGCCGATCTTGATGCGTCGCTGGTTGCCGTCAAAGCCACTGCCGCTCGCGCGAAGAGTGAGCTGCTGGAACAGGACGTGGCAATCCAGCGGGCCAAGCGAGATCTTGAACGTGCAGAGAAAGCTTTTGCCGCAAAGAGTTCGACACCGGCGGATTACGATAAAGCTAAGTTTGATTACGAAGCCGCTGTGGCTCGCAAAGTTTCCATGGAAGCCGCACTGGGATTGGCGGAAGCACGAGTTCAGGAAGCCGAACAACTGCGAGAAAACATGTTTGTGCGTGCTCCGTTTGAGGGAACCGTAATCTCCAAAGATGCCGAACTTGGCGAATCCATCATGCCCGGCGGAATGGGTGAAGCATCCGGCCGCGGCTCGGTGGTGACGATCGCCGACCTTAAACATCTTGAGGTCGATTGCGATGTGAAAGAAGATTACATCAGTCGCGTGACGGAAGGGCAGCAGGCCGAAGTTGCTGTCGATGCCGTGCCTGACAAACGCTACAAAGGACAAGTTCGTAAGATCATTCCTATGGGCGATCGTGCACGAGCAACCGTGAAGGTGCAAGTCGAAATTCTGGATGCTGACAAACGCCTGTTTCCGGAAATGAGTAGCACGGTCTATTTTCTGCCAAGTCAGTCTGCTGATGTCAAAGAGGAAGATAAAAGTCGAGTCTTCTGTCCTGCGGATGCTGTTATAGTGACGGAGACAGAATCGTTTGTCTGGATTTTGACCGACAAAGATCGAACAAAGAAAACGACCGTGACCACTGCGGAATCACGAGATGGCCGAACAGAAATTACCGGCGGTCTGACCGGCGGAGAAAAAGTCATCGTCAAACCTGCAAAGGATTTGCAGGATGATGTGCTGGTCAGGTCTGCACAATAAAAAATTCGTTTAACAGCAAGCCGCAGGCGCCTGCGTTTCAGCCCACGTCGCATGCCACCGAAAACTGAAAACCTTAAACCGAAAACCTAAAGTCACAAGGATCCCTGCGTGTCCGACGCATCTCAAAACGATAAACCTGTCGTCGTAGTCAGCGATGTTTGCAAGGAGTTCCGCCGCGAACAGATGGTGGTGCCAGTTCTCAGCGGCATCAATCTGAATCTTTGGGCCGGCGATTACCTTGCTCTGATGGGACCATCGGGGTCCGGCAAGACCACGTTGCTCAATCTGATCGCCGGACTCGATCGACCAACCTCCGGCAAGGTCATCGTATGTGATCAGGATCTTGGCGCATCTTCCGAGGGCCAGCTTGCGAAATGGCGATCTCGACACATCGGCTTCATTTTTCAGCTCTACAATCTGATCCCGGTACTCACGGCGTATGAGAACGTTGAATTGCCGCTCACGCTGACTTCGCTGTCACGTCGCGAACGAGATGACCATGTGAAGGCGGCTTTGGAAGTCGTGGGACTCAGCGATCGCATTGATCACTATCCGCGGCAGTTGTCTGGTGGTCAGGAACAGCGAGTTTCCATCGCGCGAGCCATTGTGACGGATCCGACTTTGATCGTGGCTGACGAACCGACCGGTGACCTGGACGCAAAATCGGCCGCTGAGATTCTGGATCTGATGCATCGACTGAATGTCGAGTTCCAGAAGACGATCGTCATGGTGACTCACGACCCAAATGCCGCTCATCGAGCCAAGCGGACGGTTCATCTGGAAAAAGGTGTGCTTGTTTCTGCTCCGACACCACCGTCTGGTAAGGAAGGATCACGATGAAAATCCTTGTCTACATCTGGAGAAACATTCGCCGCAACAAAGTCCGCAGCCTGCTGACGATTCTGTCCGTCGGTTTCAGTCTCGCGCTGATGACAGTGCTGTATGGATTTATGGCGTCGCAGGAAACCTGGCGCAATGATGCGGAACAGACCAATCGCATCGTGGTCATGAACATTCAGGGGTTTACCGGGCAGGTCCCGATTTCTGCCGTGGATGATGTCGCCAGCACAGACGGTGTCGAAGCGGCGGTGCCACTGGCCTGGTTCGGTGGAGCTTATCAGGATGAACCGATGCCGTTTGCTCAGTTTGCGACGGACCCCCAATCCGCTTTCAAGGTTTGGCCGGAGTATTCCATCTCACCTGAAGAACTCAAAAACTGGCAGGACAACCGGCGTGGCTGTGTGATTGATCGTCGTATTGCGGATGAGCGAGGCTGGAAGGTTGGTCAGCAGATTCGCCTCAAGGGAACGATTTATCCGTTCGACCTCGATCTGGAACTTTGCGGGATCTTTGATGCACCGAAGAATTCCGGATCACTCTGGTTCAACTGGGAATATCTGGACGAAGGACTCAAGCAAAAGAACAGCCCGGTCACAGGCAACGCGGGAACTGTTTTCGCACGCACAAAAAGCGGAGACGGCATTCCAGCAGTTGTAAAAGCCATTGATGATCGATTCGGCAGCTCGGACACCCCGACCAGAACACAAACGGAAGCCGCGTTCGCTCAGATGTTTGTGGATATGCTCGGCAATGTGCAGGTGTTGATTCGCAACATCGGTTTGGCTGTTGTGTTCTCGCTGTGCCTGGTAACAGCGAACTCCATGGCGATGTCGATGCGAGAACGCGTCACGGAGATTGCCGTCCTGAAGGCCATCGGGTTTCCTCGCTCCCGAATTTTGTTCATGATCCTTGGGGAATCCAGTCTGATCGCGATGCTGGGCGGACTACTGGGCGTCAGCATGGGCTGTGCGTTTCTTCAGGCGATGAACGCCGCTCTGCCGCAGTTCTTCCCGTTTACTGTTCTGGAAATGCTGGGCCCGTGGATCAGCTACGGATTCATCGTTGCGGCCGTGCTGGGAATCGTCAGCGGCCTCGTTCCGGCGATCCGTGCGGCTCAACTTTCTGTCATCGATGGCCTGCGACGCATCGCGTAGTCTGTCGTCAAGTTTCCATTTTGGGGCAGGATGGGCATTCTTGCCCGTCGCAGGTTTGTCGGACAAGAATGTCCAACCTACGTTTTTAGGTTCCTGGCTGTGGCCGGTCTACTGACCGAGCCACTCAACGCCCGTCCAATTAAAATCGACGTGAAATAAACCATGATCCCGGCCAAATATAACATCAGAAATCTGCAGGTCCGCTGGATGACAACTCTGATGACCGTCCTCGGCACAGGACTGGTCGTCTGGGCTTCGGTGCTCTGCTTCGGACTCACCGACGGCCTGCAATATGCGTTGCGAGTTTCCGGCGATGAGTTGGATCTGATTGTCTTGCGGAAAGGTTCGACTGACGAAACCGGAAGCGGGATTGAGCAGAAAGTGGCTCGCCAGATCGTATCACTGCCCGGAATTGCCAAAGATGAAGGCGGTCAGCCGCTGTGCTCGGTCGAGTTCGTAACGATCCTCACGAAGCCTCGACGCAACAATGGTGGCACCGTCAATTTGATCGTGCGCGGACTGGAAGAGGTGGGGCGAAAACTGCGGCCCCAGTATCGGCTGACACAGGGGCGAGAAATCAAGCCGGGCGTTAATGAAGCGATCACCAGCCAGCGCATGGCCGAACGCTTTGAGAATCTGGCGATTGGTGAAGAACTGGAAATCAATAATGTGAAATTCAAAATCGTCGGCTACTTCGAAGCGGCGGGCAGCTCGGCGGAATCTGAAGTCTGGACAGATCTGCGAGATCTCACGGCAGCGCGGAGAACTCCGGCGGCGGTTTCGTCAGTGAATTTGCGAGCTGAAAACTTAGCGGCTCGGGATTCTTTGGTGAAGCTGCTGGCTGATGATAAGCGATTTGAACTCAATGGTATTTCTGAAGTCCGTTACTTCGAAGATCAGATGACGCAGTCGAATGCGATTCAGTACATCGGTTATATCATCGCCGGCTTTCTGATGTTCGGGGCGATGTTTGCTGCGGCCAATACGATGTACGCTGCTGTGGCCAGCCGTGCTCGTGAGATCGGAACGTTGCGAGCACTCGGATTTTCTCGCCGCAGTATTCTGGGATCGTTCCTGTTTGAATCTGTGCTGCTGTGTCTGATGGGCGGAGCACTTGGCTGCCTTGCCACGCTTCCGTTTAACGGACTCTCGACCGGCACCGTGAATCAGTTCAGCGAGATTACATTCTCATTTCGCTTCGGCCCGCGAGTTCTGCTGCAGGGCGTCGTCCTTGCGATGCTGATGGGTCTTCTGGGAGGCATCCTTCCCGCCCTTCGTGCCGTTCAATTGAACATCGTGAACGCACTGCGAGAGCGATAAAATCTCGCTTCTATCGCAACGAGATTACCACCGTCACTGGTTCTCTAAGTTGCATGGTCAGGTGATTGATCCTGGCTGGGCGGATGTTCGTGAAACGCCAGACAGAGACTCAGAACTGCGACTGCATACGGATCAACTTGATCTGGTAACAAAAACAGATCCTGAAGGGGTTTGTGTCGCGCTATTGGTCTTTGCGGTAGTTGACCACGATCTTAATGACGGTTTCCACTCCATCTGTGAATCGTTTCCCAAGGAGAAATGCAAGAGCTCCGCAGAGAACGGCACCTGACAACGTGGACGTCCCGATCAGAAACATTGGAGACATCATCACTTCACCGAAATCACCGACGACCATCATGATGCCGCACGCAGCACCAACAAATACGCCGAGCAGCACGCCAATGATGGTATCTGCTGAACGGTATTGTCGATCAGGCTTCAAGGCGTTCTCTCTATGAATGACAACGGGCGATAGATTTAAAGCTTCTGATCAGTTTTGCCCCAGCGATGCCTCAATGTGCGGTTTCAAGCCTTCAGCGTAAACATTGTAGCCCTCCAGCCACAAGTGAGTACTGTCGGGCGTAAAGAGAGCTCTTCTGAGTGTGCGATCCTTATTAAGAAAGTCTGTGGTCAGATCCAGAACCTTTACTTTCGAATCGCTGTCGAGCTTCAGGTTGTCAAGTGCGGCGTTCGTTAGCTTAATGTCTTCATAGAACTTGTTGTCAGGTCCATTGCACGGCAGGATCAAGGCCCTGGCCGTTTATAGCTCTGTCAAATCAAACTCATCTCTCAGCGCTTCCAGCATCTCTTCGTCGTCGATCTGAACCTTGGTATCTGCCTCGGCCTCATAACTTTGGACGAGTTCCAGTCTTATCGCTTTAACAACTCGTTCTGAGAACAAAGCTGACCGCAGCCGGATGCTGTTCTTGCAGACGACTCGGTGATATGCCTTCTCTGTATCTCCGCATGACATGGCTCTCGACGTCAGCAAGTACAAGTTTTCCGCATCGCGAGCGCTGATACCGTCGTCATCGAGCAGCGCCACATCGAAAACAAGTTCGAGTTTGGGCTCATGTCCATTCCGAGGGATGACCCGATAAAGTTTCCAGATGTCCCCGTTCGTCAGGACAACCCAGCTCGCGGAAAGGGTCGCAGCATAGGTCCCCGCCTGCTCGAGCACGTTAGCGCCCAACCGGCTTCTTATTGCTTTGCATTCAACGACGATCAACACTTTTCCATCTTTCTTGATGGCAATGTCGATTCGTCCATTAAGCACTTTTCGTTCAGTCTCTAACTCATCATCGTCATATCCGAGGGCCGATCGCAGAGCGTCGACGCACCAGATTCTCACTTGTTCTTCTTTGTTTCCAGCCTCTTGCGCAAGACTCTGGAGGCGAGCGTGCAGCGATTTGAATCCAGACAATGCCTTCTCAATGTGGCCTGCACGGATCTCGTCACGTGTCCTCTTGTTTCGCTTTTTCTCCTTCGTTCTTTCCTCCTCAGCAGCAATTGCACTTTGCTCTGCAACGCTCGGGACATCGAGAGACAATGTGAAGAGCGCTCGGCATTTTGGGCAGCGAACAGCCTTGCCGATTAAAGGACGATGCTTCTCGAGGATCTTGATGCGGGCTCGACACTCATCACAAGTTGCGGCTCCAATGACTTCGCTATCGGCGCTGATACTTTCAGACACAAGGAGTCTCCCAATACAAGGCTCCTGGCCTTGGTGATGATTCAGTAGCAGGCAGTCAAGTGGAGATCACGACGCGGGCTGTCGTATTCAAAATCTGACGAAAACAGTGCTGCAACTATTTGTAGTGTATCAGATTGCCTAACCCAGGGAACCGACCGAACCACCTCACGCTTTCCGACAAGCAGTGACTCTGAGTTCATTTAACAGACGAAGGCCATTAGTTCGCTCGATACAGAGCAACAACTGTCAGCCCTTCCTTGTGCATAAGTGAAGGTTTCGATTGTGCTGCAGAATACGTCAAAAACGAAATCCACTTGAGTAGTACTACACAGAATACTCCTCGAACAGACAGGAGCTTTTCCGCTCTACTGAACCGCTTAAGCATCGAGCTCCATCCGAACGGACGTATCTCAGTCGCACTATGCCAGAATCCGGTCCGTGGCCGATGTTTCTGGGAGGCGATTATCGTTTTTGTTAGAGCTCTACAAAACGCCCTGTTCAATTTCTTCGAGGTAGAGGAACTCGGGAGCTTTCACACCTGCATTGCGGCGGATTTCGACAAGCTCCGGTGATTCAAAGAACCGTCGTGCGTTGTCCAGAGATGTCCAGCGTGAGAAGTGGACGACGTTGTTGGCGTCGGTCTCGTGCTTGAGCAGTTGATAGCTGACTTCTCCGGCCGCTTTTCTGATCCCTGCCGCCTTGTCGAAGATGGCTTTCCAAACCGCATAGTCCTGAACTTCGTGAATGATCAAGACGTACGGCATGAGCAGATCTGTTTCGTAACGGGGATCGGTTTTGCGGCAGGTTTCCGGGTCAGCAACTGCCGCGTTGTCGGTATAGGCGTCCATTGTTCACACCGGAAGTGACTCTGCAAAGTGCGTAAAAAAAGCCTTCGGTCTTATTCAGAACGAAGGCTTTTTCAACAAGTGGAGATAACGGGGTCGAACCGATGACCTCTTGCATGCCATGGACTGCCGAATCACAAGCCATTCAATGAAAACAGCAACTTTCAGCGTGGCTTATCGCGTCACGTGTCTCTCTTGTCAAGTATCACGCTGTTTCAAAAACACTCACGAAATAATGGTAAACAGTTCGTTTCGTGGTAAACCCGCCGTCTACTACCACGAAATGAATTCATCCGGGTCGAACCTCGAACCCTGCGGAGCCGGAAACGCCTTTCGCACTCAGGACACGCCTACTTTGTAGTGGTTTGACCTGAAGCCGTTTCATGCCGACGCCGCGACCACTTTCAGGTTCAACGAACTTTCACCTGCAGTCGAGTTGACTGCGCCGCCTGA
>CAIXQV010000869.1 GCA_903921605.1 uncultured Planctomycetaceae bacterium
GGCTGTCTTGCGGCAACAAGGATGGACTCATCAATATCAGCCAGCGGACTCAGCGTTTCCTGAAAGAACAGGGCATCCCACATCTCTGGAGCGTCGACTCGCACGGCCACGATGCGACTCACTGGCGCAACAATCTGTACTTCTTTGCTCAGCTTGTTTTCAACAAGGATGCCGCAAAGGCTGCCCTGAGTCAGAAAGTTGACTTGCCATCCGAACCCACGGAGCCGGTTCAAATCGATTGCATGATCAAGGACGCATTCTGAAACTCCTTCGAGTACTAAGCCCAATCCGTCTGGATTCAGCGGATGCAGGATAACAACCAAACGCTGGTTGGAACGCGAATTTGATTCCGCCCCCCAAACAGACCCATCGGGGAGTTTTGCATCAACAAAAATTGGCGAACACCGTCGCAACAAAAAACGCTCACGTCTTTCGCGATGCGAATGGCGTGAGCGTTCAGTTTTGCTGCATTAGCATTGAAGTCGAACGACTTCAACGATTGGCTATGACAGCTTCTTGGCCTTCATCAGCTTTGCGGCATTGCCAGCCTGGCCGAAGGCAGTCATTCGAGCGACACAAACCTGCTTCATCGCGTCGCGAGCTGGCTTCAGGTATTCGCGTGGGTCGAAAGCTCGTGGCTTTTCAGCGAAGATCTTTCGAATCGCACCGGTGATGGCCATGCGGCAGTCGGTGTCGACGTTGATCTTTCGCACCCCATGCTTGATGCCTCGCTGAATTTCTTCAACCGGCACGCCGTAGGTTTCTTCCATCTGGCCACCGAACTGACGGATGATATCCTGAAGTTCCTGCGGGACAGACGAGCTGCCGTGCATGACCAGGTGAGTATTCGGAAGGCGACGATGAATCTCTTCGATAAGAGACATCTTCAGCACCTCACCCGTCGGCTTGTGCTTGAACTTGTAAGCACCGTGGCTGGTGCCGATGGCGACGGCCAATGCATCGCATCCAGTCTCGGCGACGAAGCGTTCAGCTTCTTCAGGATCAGTCAGGTGCGAAGAATCCATGCCGCCCGAAGCGCCGCCGGAGGCGTGTGAGTCGCGATCGCCGGGTTCCTTTTCCAGATCCTTATCGTGGGCATGAGCGCCGGCTGCTGGTGTCGCTGGAGCATGTCCAACCTGTCCCAGGCAACCGATCTCACCTTCAACAGAAACTCCCATCGAGTGAGCCACGAGCACAACTTCGCGAGTCACCTTCACATTGTATTCGTAGGATGCCGGAGTCGCTGCGTCTTCCTTCAGCGAGCCATCCATCATCACGGACGTGAAGCCATACTTGATCGCGCTGTAGCAGGTGGCCGGGCTGTTGCCATGATCCTGGTGCATAACGATGGGGAGGTCCGGATACAGCTCAGAAGCAGCCAGCATCAGGTGACGCAGGTAGTTATCCTGTGAGTAAGAGCGAGCACCGCGGGAAGCCTGAACGATCACCGGTGAATCGGTTTCGCGAGCAGCCTCCATGATCGACTGAATCTGCTCCATATTGTTAACATTGAACGCAGCAACACCATAGTTGTTTTCTGCAGCATGATCCAGAACAACACGAAGAGGAACCAGGGGCATTTGAGTACTCCGAGCGCGAGCAACACTTACCGCGCGAATAAGGGCGAACGAAGGCGGACAGGAATCTGTCTGCCGAATCTTCATTCCGGGACGTGAAAACGAGCGCCATAGAGTAACGCTCGGCGCTATCCTTCGCAACGACCGGAGAGAGTTGTTGCAACTTGTGGAATCTCGCAAAATCCTGTTTTTCCGGGTCAATTGGGCATTATGCGAGCTTTGCCACGCACCATGCTCGCCTGATGGGGCAAGTGGACAACCATCCCGCTATCGTTCAGGTCTCTTTTCCTTCTGTTAACTCGCACATCAAAACGGGCTTCACATGCAATCAACCTTGTTTTTGCTGATCGCAGTTGTGATTTCGACCAGTTCGGCGTTCGCTCAGACTCGTACTCCGCGAGAGGTCGCAGAGCAGCTGGCGAACGTCTACGGTCACAAGCTGGATCAGGTTGCCTACATCCCGGCGCTGCCGTTGGTGGCAAAGCTAAGGCTGACGGAGATCACCGGAGATGAAAAGCACGCGGCCGAAGTTCGCATGATTGTGGAGCCATTTCGAACGGGTGAAGAGTCGCCAGTACCAAAGTCCGGTAGTGAGCAGGCCGGACATCTTCTCTTTGCCGCATTGGCAGAACGATCTTCCGGAGCAGATCGTGAACGATGGATTGCACTGTGTCGCATCGCGGCGGATCAGATCTTTGATGATTCCGGAAAAGCGTTGGCCGTCATGCCATTTCATAACGAAATGAGTGATGCGGTCTTTATGGCCGGCCCAATTTTGGCGACGACTGGAAAGCTGACCGGTGAACGGAGGTACTTTGACGCAGCCGCCGTTCACTTCGCATCGATGCGAACATATTGCCTTCGCGAGGATGGGCTGTATCGACATTCTCCGTTGTGTGAAGCCGCGTGGGGACGAGGAAACGGCTTCCCGGCGCTTGGTCTTGCACTGGCGTTGAATGACTGGCCGGAAGATCATTCAGCGTTTCAGCCTCTGCTGGAAGAATTCCGAAAGCACATCGCCGCCTTGAAGACTCATCATGATCCCCAAACAAACTGCTGGCATCAGGTGATCGATCATCCGGAAAGCTACGATGAGTATTCCTGCACGTGCATGATCGGCTTCGCGATGGCACGCGGAATTCGCCTCGGCTGGCTGTCTCGCGATGACTATCAGCCGCACGTTGATCGGGCTTGGCAGGCGATCGAATCACGCACGAGCCCTAACGGTGATCTGGTCAATGTCTGCACCGGCACTGGCAAGCAAAAGCCCCTACAGGACTACTTTGACCGGCCCGCCATCAACGGCAAAGACGATCGCGGCGGCGCAATGGGACTGATGTTTGCCACGGAGCTTGAGCTGAATCGCCCTTAAAGTGGCAAGCCTGGAAGTGTCATGGCATGAGATTTCATGCACAATGATGCCAGCGAATTCAATACTTCTGTGTTTGACCCTGCGGATAGTCTCATGCTGCGATTTGCGATGTCCTTAGTGGCAGTGTTCATGCTTTGTTTTCACTCAAGCGCAGGCACTGCAAGGGGAGATGATGACACGACAGTCAGAGTCTTCATTTTTGCCGGGCAGTCGAATATGGTCGGCTCGGATTCGAAGATCGAAGACATCGATCGCTTTCCTCCGTTTGTAGGCCTCGAAAAACCGCAATCGAGTGTGCGGTTTTCTTATTGCCTCGGATGTGAAGACAAGCTGGTGTCCGAGGGCTGGGAGCCTCTCCGGCCGGTCTATAACGTTGTGGGGCCAGAGCTGAGTTTTGCTCGCGAGGTGACTCGGCGCATCAAGGCGCCGATTGCGATCATTAAGATTGCTGCAGGAGGAACTCACCTGGGTGGCGACTGGAATCCGGACGAGCCATCCGGTTTCAAACTCTATCCGCTCGCGTTGGAGCAGATTCGATCGTCACTTGCGCTGCTCGATCGGCAGGGAATCAAGTATCGCGTTGAGGGCTTCATGTGGCATCAGGGTGAGAACGATATGTTCGAAGAAGATTACATGGCCAACTACGGCCGGAATCTGACAAATTTCATCGCGTGCTGGCGGCGAGATCTGAAGACTCCTGACCTGCGATTCTACATCGGCGAATTGTGTACCAAGACAATCTGGGGAATGGACCTTCGTCCTCGCATGTATGCCATCAGTGTTGGTCAGAAGGAAGTCACTGAGTCAGATCCGCTGGCTGATTATGTTCCGACGAATCATGTGGGCGTTGAGATCGGCGGGGGCGAGGGACTGCATTATCACTATGGAACTCTGGGGCAGCTTGAGCACGGAGCGAACTATGCCGAAGCGTACCTGAAGGCCATTGGGGAATGGTCACCGGCAAAGCGGCCGCTGGCGAACTGGCCTTACAAGCCGCAGTCGCGTGTGAAGTTGTTTGTTCTGGCGGGGCATCGCAACATGGAAGGCGAACGAGCGTTCGTTCAGGACCTTGCAAAGCTTGAGGGGAGGGCAGGGCTGCTGCAGGACGATTCGTCCGTCGCATGTCGTTACAGTCTGGGTGGTGGTTACAAGGTATCAGTCGACTGGGAGCCGCTTGGCCCCTTTGGCTTCTACGACACCTTTGGCCCGGAACTTAGCTTCGGATCAACATTAAAAGCCGCTGGTGTTGAACACATCGCCATCGCCAAGTTCACCCACAGCGGTTCGCAGATTATCGACTGGACTCCCGAAGGCAGCGAAGCCAAGTCTCGAAATCTTTACTCGACCTTTCTGCAGTTCGTGAAGGATTCGGCTCAGCAACTGAAAGATCGAGGTCACGATGTGGAACTTGCAGGCATCTTCTATCACGTGGGTGAAAACGACATGTCGTGGGAACCATTTCGTAAAGGAGCGGCAGGCCGCGTGATGTCTCTTGTGAAGGCCGTTCGCAAGGATCTCAGCCAGCCGAGTCTGAAGTGGTTCATTAGCCAGCAGACTCCACCGGATCACGAAAGCGTGAATCGCGTGGACTTGATGTCAGAGATGGCTCAGGCTACTAGCGATGATCCCAACAATATCCACATCAAACTGCTCGACCTTCCTCCTCAGCGAGAACAACTTGTCATCGAAGCCGCTGGAACGGTCTGGCTGGGCGAACGTCTGGCGCAGGAATTCTTGTCAACACCTTAAGGCTCTCGCCTAAAACCAAGTGACGAGCCCCAATTGACATGAGCCTGAGGCGCTAGCCGATTTTGCGGCCGAATCGGCTAGCGCCTCAGGCTCAGTTTTTAGCGATGCATTCTCATTGGAAATCAGGACATCTCATGAAACTGGCTTCGCGAATAAATCTGATCATTCGCCGCATTCATCTTTATTCAGGCATTTTCCTCCTGCCATGGGTGCTGATGTATGGAATCACTGGAGCGATGTTTAATCATCTTGGCTTGTTTCCTCGCATGCAGATTCAGACAGTGAATCCGCAGACATTGGTCGCAGCAGGGCTTAAGGAGTTTCCGGACGCGAACCAACTGGCGGAACAAGTCGTTGAGGCGATTCAGAAAGACGCCGATTCATCTCGCATTAAGCTCTCTGAGAATACTCATGCAGAATTCACCAACGAGATCTCGTTCGAAGTCAAACAGGATGGACTTCAACACGTCGTCTACATCAACCCCGTAACTCACGAGAGCTGGATCGGTACGATGCCGAAGAATGATGAAGATCCTGAGACTCTGCTACCCGAGATTCGCAATGTGAAGCTTAGCCCCGATCCTCAGGAGGCTGCAAAGAAAGCAGCGGCCAGTCTGCTGGACGGTGTTGGACTATTGAAGGGCAAAGAACCGCAGCCGTTCGGCTGGACAAAGCTGAACTTTCTGGCCACTGTTGATGATCAGCCCGCCCGAATCACGTATGTCCTGAAAGACGGGCATATCGACATTAATCGCTTCACTGGAGAAGACGGCATGCCGCTGCGTCACTTCTTTCTGCGAATGCATACGTCTCATGGTCAGTCGCCGACATGGAACGGCCGATCGTTCTGGTCGCTGGCCGTCGACACCATGGCGATTGCCATGATCTTCTGGGGCATCAGCGGAATCATCATGTGGTGGCAGATCAAGCGCACGCGGTGGATCGGCGCGGTGATTATCGGTATGAGTCTTTTGACAGCCGGCGCAATGGCCATGGGGCTCCATGACTTCTATGCCGCAACAAGGTTGTAGCGAATCAGCAACCTTTCAGAGCAATTCACTGATGCCTTCAGCTCGATCGACCAACGCGACCGGGCGGCCGGAGTAATCGAGAAAGTGAGTTGTCGGATCAATCCCGAGCACTCGATAAACGGTGGCCAGCAGATCATGAGGCGCGACTTCTCGTTCGACGGGATACTCTGCCTTGGAATTGGTCGCGCCGACGACAACACCTTGCTTCAATCCGCCGCCGGCCAGCATAACCGAAAACGCGTCTCCCCAGTGATCGCGGCCGGGAATTGGAATTCCCGGTTGTCCTTCGTTGATCCGAGGAGTCCTGCCGAACTCGCCCATAACGATCACAAGGACCTGATCCAGCAAATTTCTCTCGACCAGGTCGGTCATCAACGCTCCGACACACTGATCCATCACTCGCATATTGGGAGCATGCCCATCGACGAGCGATGAATGATGATCCCAGTGAGGCATGTCGACCGTGACAAACGACACGCCGGATTCCACCAGTCGGCGAGCCATCAAGGTGTACTGTCCCCACGGGGTGCTGCCGTAGCGTTCGGCTACAGCGGGCGACTCTTTAGAAATGTCGAATGCATCCATCGCCGCTCCGCCAAAGACCAGTGACAGGGCCGCCTGATGATGAGAATCCATGACGTCCATCACGCCCGTGTTGTCAACATCGCGTCGCAGACGATCAAGCGACGCCATCAGATGACTACGATCCTGCGCTCGGGATTGGTCGAGACCCGTGGCCGATTTGAAGCAAGTCGGAGCTTCGACTTTTGTCTTATAAGTGTGGTGCAGGTATCGGATATCGTTGTTGACCGCAAACGGATCATGCTCGCCACCTAAATAGGCGGCTCCCTGATATCCGGGATAGAGATAAACACTTTCTGCCGACGGCAAGCCAACATACGCTGGCAAGCCGGGATTGTTGGCACCTTTCAACTTGGAGACGCAGGAGCCGAGTGACGGATATCGAATCCCTTTTGAAGCTGTTGTCGCTCCGAACCGACCGGTCAGCATCCAGTGAGCACCCGCGAAGTGATCTCCGGTCCCATGCCGCATGGAACGAATGATCGACATCTTGTCCGCAAACTTCGCCTGCTGAGACATCAACTCTGAAAAGTGCACACCCGAAAGGCTTGTCTGGATGGTTCCAAACGGGCCGCGAAACTCAGCAGGAGCTTCTGGCTTCGGGTCATAAGATTCCAGCTGACTCGGACCGCCATCGAGCCAAATGAGGATGACGCTCTTGTTGTTCTTCTTTGCGGTGCCTTCTGCAATCAGACGTTTCTGCGTGGCCAGATTTAAGCCAGCGATGCTGAGAACACCTGCCTGCAGGACAGCACGTCGACCCTGAATTTTTGGACTCTGAATCTTCAGCATGACGAAGTCCCCGAAAGAGCTGCAAAGCTGTACCAGCGGCAAAAACACCAATACCAAACCCATAAAGCTAAGCCTGAGGCGCTAGCCGATTCGAAAAAAAATCGGCTAGCGCCTCAGGCTCAGTGCGGTCTTATCCTTAGATCTTCTCTTCGACAACAGGATTGGTTAGTTCCCCAATCTTTTCAATATCAATCGTGACAGTATCGCCAGGCTGAAGGAAAACGGGAGGAGTTCTTGCCGAACCCACACCGTGAGGAGTTCCTGTCAGAATCACTGTTCCCGGAGCCAGCACTGTACTGGCACTCAGGTATTCAATCAGCGTTGGCACGTCGAAAATCATGTCATTGGTATTCCAGTCCTGCATAACATTGCCATTCAGCACTGTTCGGATCTTCAGAGAATTTGGATCGGGAATTTCATCGGCCGTCACCAGGCATGGTCCCAGTGGGCAGAACGTCGCAAACGTTTTTCCTCGACACCACTGACCGCCACCGCCGTTCATCTGCCAATCGCGAGCACTGACATCGTTAGCGCATGTATAGCCCAGCACATAATTCAGTGCGTCGGCTTTTGAAACATTGTGGCACCTCTTACCGATCACAACAGCCAGTTCACATTCGTAGTCGACCTTGTCACTTCGCAATTTGCGAGGCAGCACGATCGGATCGCCGGGGTTGGTTACGGTCGTTGGAATCTTCATGAACAAAACCGGGTGCGCTGGGATTGCCTGCTTGCCTTCCTCAGCATGCTTGCGGTAATTCAACCCGATACAAAGCACTGCAGCAGCATCCAATGGCGCGAGGAGCTTTGCAGCTGAAACTGTCTGTCCCGCAGGCTGAAGTCCCGTGAAGAGATCACCTTGTAGACGATCAAACGAGCCATCTGCTTTCTGCGACGCAAAACAGATCTCACCGCTGGGTAATTCGATTCGACAGATTCTCATTAAGCTCTCTCACATTTCAAAATGGCGGGAACATTGAAGCAAACTGGAAGGACTCGGAAAACAGCGATCCCGAGGAGTTTTCTGTTCCGCACGATAGCGAATTCGATCCCAATGTTGCACCTTGCCGATGCTGAATTGTTTAATGTGATCATCTCGCTCCACCTGAGCGATAAACTGCCACTGTTCCGTCCGTGGCCTCAGAAGGCAAGTCTCTTCGGGTCAGCGAGTTTAGCCCCGAACCGAGATCGCTGCGTGATTCCGTCGGTTGACGATTTCCTTCACCTCTGCCAACCTCCTGCAAATGGTGAGTAATGAATGTCTTTAGAACTTCACAGGAGAATTCACGCATGTTGGGAACAAGGATACTGATGACGATGGCGACATTGATTGCGATGGGAGCAAGTGCAAAGGCCGAACTGAAAGACGGAGAAACCATCGTCTTTCTGGGCGACTCCATTACTCAACAGGGGGCCGGACCAACGGGATATGTCACCGTATTTCGCGAGGCCATTGAAAAAGCCCGACCGAACTCAGGGATCAAAGTCATCGGCGCTGGAATCGGAGGCCATAAAGTTCCTGACCTTGAAGCTCGACTTGATAAAGACGTCTTGTCACACAAGCCCAACGTGGTCGTGATCTACATTGGTATCAACGACGTTTGGCACTCAAAGAATGGACGCGGAACACCGGTCGAAAAATATGATGCCGGACTTCGGAACCTCATCAAACGATGTACTGATGCCGGTGCAAGAGTCATCCTGTCGACTCCGAGTGTTATTGGCGAAAAGCATGATGGCTCAAATGAACTCGACAAGATGCTGTCTGAATACGCAGACATCAGCCGCAAGGTTGCCGCCGAAACCTCAACAACATTGCTCGACCTGCATGCCGCTTTCATGGGCTACCTGAAGGAATACAATGTTGCCGGGCAGGAAAAGGGCGTTCTGACAACCGATGGAGTTCACTTGAATGATGCCGGCAACCGATTCGTCGCGGTCCGAATGCTGGAATCAGCCGGTGAATTGAAACCAAAAACACGCGTACTTCGGCACATTGTTTTGTTCAAATACAAACCAGAGGTCACTCCTGCCCAACTGGATGAAATCAACCGAGCGTTTCAGGATCTCAAACAGCAGATACCCGAAGTCAGGGACTTCGAACGTGGTATCAACAATAGTCCGGAAGGTCTCGACAAGGGATTCACTCACGGCTATCTGATTACGTTTTCCTCGGAGGAAGATCGAGCCGCCTACTTACCTCATCCGGCTCACAAGAAGTTTGTTGAGCTTCTTGGCGGTAAACTGGATGAGCCGTTCGTGTTCGACTATTGGACTATCGAATAGTCTGATGGAAATCGTCTTCTTGGAGTCCCCGGAAATCATCCGGGGACTTTTGCATGCTCAATAAGCGGCAGTTCAAGCGAGCAGCAAACAAGGATTTGCCGATTTACATCTCATGTGCATCGCGAGAAGGCAATATCCCGCAGGCGTCAGATGAGTGCGAGTTTTGCGGCTCACCTGATGAATTCATTCTGATCTCATCCATTCAGATAAAACAGTGAGAAGTCCTATCGCCGCCCCAAGCAGAAAAATGACGATGAGCAAACGCCCGAAAGGTCCGAGCGGCTCTGGAGCCTCGATGAGTTCCTGATCAAATTCTGGCATGAGAAACTCAGACAAAACCTCTGTCGATTGTCCCGAGTCTGCATTTTTTAATTCCCCTCTCTGCAATCGACGAGCAACCTCCAGAAGTTCTGCACTGCGAGGATCCGCACTCAACGCACCGCCAATTCCACATTGTGTTTCGATCCTCGCCAGCAGATTTGCAAACTCGGCGGGATCCTCGGCACCGAGAGATGTTTCGTCCTCGTGTTGATCCACAGCCCCGGGGACTGATGTTTCCTCAGACGGCTGCACGACATTTGGCCACGAATCAGCACTATTGGTTGTTTTCGTCTCCGAAGTTTCCATCCGGGAGCTGCCTGCGATCTGTGGATCGAATGCCGGCGAAGAACCCACACGGTGTTCCGAGGCACGACTCTGATCAGCCTTCTTTGGAGGACGCTCATCAAACTCAGGCTTGTCCACAATTGATTCAAGAAACCGGCTGATTCTTTCTGTGACTTCACTGGCCGTTGAAATCCTTCGATTGCGATTCTTCTCCATCATCGCATTCAGAATCGAAACCAGTTCTGATGGAATATCGGGACGGAACTGAGTCACCGGCATCGGCGTTTTTGTCTGATGCGCAACAAGACGCTGCACAAGCGTTCCTTCTGTGAACGGAGGCTGCCCCGTCAGCAAAAAGTAGAGCGAACAACCGAGACTGTAGAGATCGGCCCGTTGGTCCACCGTATGACTGTCGGCCGCTTGCTCAGGAGCCAGATAGTCTGCCGTTCCCAGAACCCGCTCATTGAATTCGCGAGTCAGGTTTTCTTCACTGTCAAATTCCTGCGCAAGTCCCAGATCGAGTATTCGCAGGATGCCATCTTCAGGAACAAACAGATTGCCGGGCTTGATATCTCGATGAACAAGACCAGCCTGATGCGCGTATACAAGCCCGTCGGCCGCTTGGCGAATATAGTCCGCCGCCTGACGGTAACTTAACGGACCTTGAATGTTGACAGTCTCAAAGAGATCACGCCCCTGCATGAACTCCATGGCAATAAAATGCACCGCATCCTGGCCGTCTGATTCCGAATAGAATCCAAAGACACGCACGATATTCGGGTGCTGCAAACGCTGAGTCATCGCGGCTTCACGTTGCAGTCGCGGCAAATAGGAAGCGGTATTGGTGCGAGCTGGGGGCAGAACTTTCAAAGCATGAACTTCGCCTGTCTCTTGGTGTTGCGCCGCATAAATCGTGCTCATCCCGCCGCGGGCGACACGATTCAGCAGCTTATAGGGCCCAAGAAAGAAACCTCGAAACTTCGACTGCAGGAGTTTCTCCGCATGCCACTCTGTAATCACTCCCTCCTGAAGCAACCAGTCACAAACGGTCCTTGGCGTGGATGTCCGTGCCGAAGCAGGAAATCTCTGTTCAACCTGCTCCAACTGAGTTTCCGACAGCAGCCCGCTGTGGGAAAGCATTTGCAAAAATGAGTTGGCAGAAAGTTGAACTGACATAAATCCGGTTCGCCAAATGGCACAACTTCAGAAAATCATCGTTAACAGAGTACTCCAGCGGAGCCGTATTCTGGCAACCTCAATCTCCCGGTTCATGAAAAAAGAGCGTGTTCGAGTCAAATAGTCAGGAGGAATATCCTTCAAAGCTGTATTGAGATCGATCGCAACCATGCCCAAACCGCACTGCACAAAGGCGGTTTATCCCGTACTTTTCTCATTCGATTCGGATGCTTCATGCGTTTCGCCCCCGAGATTCACTGATCGAGCCCACAACAGAGAATCCAGTTCTCTCATCATAGGACGGTTATTACACTTCATTCCGGGACCTTGAACGGAATTCTGGTCCCGCCAGTCCGCGTCAAACAGCGAGGATCGTTCGTGATGACCAACGCACTCAACATCTACCGTCAGATATCTTGTTCGCTCTCAGCCCACCTGCGCAATTTCTTGCGATTCGGCGCGGTGCTGATAGTCGCTCTATTCAATACAACGGCCGCCATCGGACAGCATCGCTACGAAGAGCAGCGAGAACACATGGTGGCTACGCGAGTTGAAGCCGAGGGAATCACGAACAAAGCCGTTCTGGCAGCATTGAGACGTGTGCCGCGACACGAGTTCGTACCCGGAGCACAGAAAGCGGCTGCTTACGAAGACGTAGCGTTGCCGATTGGACATCAGCAAACAATCTCGCCGCCGTATGTCGTGGCTTACATGACGGAATCATTGGATCCTCAGCCGGAAGATCGAGTCCTGGAGATTGGAACCGGGAGTGGATATCAGGCAGCGGTGCTGGCAGAGATCGTTAAAGAGGTCTACACCATCGAGATCGTCAGTCCTCTCTCCAAGCAGGCGACAAAGCGACTGAAGGAACTCAAATATGACAATGTCTTTACGCTTGATGGCGATGGGTACAAAGGATGGCCAGAGCACGCACCGTTCGACAAAATCATTGTGACCTGCTCACCGGAGAATGTCCCGACTCCTTTAGTCGAGCAGCTCAAGGAAGGCGGTAAGATGATTGTCCCCGTGGGTCAACGATATCAGCAGTCGTTTCATCTGTTCACAAAAGTGGATGGCAAACTGACAGATGAAAAGCTCATTTCAACCCTTTTCGTGCCCATGACGGGAGCGTCCGAAGAACAACGGCGAATTCAACCAGACCCGACTCGCCCTGAAATCGTGAATGGATCATTTGAAGAAGATGAAAACGGTGATGAGAAAGTTGACGGGTGGCATTATCAGCGCCAGACAACGATGTGCACCGAGTCCCCAATTACTGGCACCTACTGCATTCGCTTTCAGAACAAAGATTTTGGTTCGCTGTCTCATTGCCTGCAGGGATCATCGATCGACGGCCGGACGATCGCAGTGCTGAACCTGAACTACTGGGTCCGTTGCGAGGGCATTGTGCCCGGCCAGGACGTGACGGAGCAAGCCGCTGTCGTGGTTCACTTCTATGACCATGTCCGCCGTGAAATTGGACAAAAAGTCATGGGAAAATGGCGAGGCAGTTTTGACTGGCAGAATGCTCGATCAACTGTCCCCGTCCCCCCCGGGGCAAAAGAAATGATTATCCGGATTGGCCTCAACGGCGCGACCGGCCAATTGGATATTGACGATCTGCAGCTATCGATTATTCGAAGATGATTTGGAAACTCTATGACACTTAGTCTCACTCAGCGCTTTGTTTTTCCAGTCTTCAGCTTGCTTGCTGTCGCCTCTACATCGTCGTGTATTCAGGCCGACGAACTGGGGCTGGCTGTCAGAGCTGCCGTTCAGTCTGCCGATGCGTCCGTCGTCAGGCTTCGTGTGATCGGAGGAGAGCAATCCGTTGACGGAGATAAAGTCTCCTCGCTTGTGACCACCGGAGTTGTTGTTTCAGACGCTGGAGAAATTCTGACCAGTGAGTTCGCGTTACAAGGCAAACCCGAAGCGATTCTGGCCGAAGACATCGCTGGAAAACGCACGAATGTTGAAGTCGTCGCAACAGATCATCTTCGACGTCTTGTGCTTCTGAAAGCCAAAGAAGGAAAGTGGACTCCGGTTCGACCCGCATCCAGTCAGTCGCTAAGAATTGGCCAATGGTCGATTGCTCTGGGACGATTTTACGCAGCAGAATCATCCAATGTTTCTGTTGGGATCGTTAGTGCTCTTCATCGAATTCATGGGTTGGCCATTCAGTCGGATGCCAAAATCTCACCGGTAAACTATGGAGGTCCGCTCATCGATCTTCAGGGACAAGTAATGGGGATTCTGGTGCCATTGTCTCCGCGAGGGCAGGGTAGTTCGTCGTCCGGAGTTGAGTGGTATGACTCTGGAATAGGGTTTGCTATTCCGATGGACGATGCCCTGCGAAGTGCAGAACGGTTAAAAGCTGGACGTGATTTGAAGGCTGGTAAACTCGGTGTAAAACTCGCAGCTACAGGAGTCTTTTCTTCCCGTATACGAATCGAGCGAGTTATCCAGAAGGGGCCGGCTGAGACCGCAGGCCTCAAGAAAGACGATGTGCTGGTTTCAGTGAACAATCGGATGATTGAACGAATGAGTATTCTCGAGGAGGCCGTGGCATCCAGCTACGCTGGCGATTCACTGCAAATCTCGATCAAGCGAGGAAACGAGGACCTTTCCTTCGCCGTGACACTGGCCGAAGAACTTCCCGTAGCAAATCCCGGTTACCTTGGCTTCCTGACAAGTCGAATTGCGAGAAAGGCGCAGGAAGGTGGCATGCCAGACGCGGCAGCCATCGCAAAACTCCTGCAGAATCTTCCGCTCGAACCAAAACCGCCCGCTGAACAAAAGCCGGATGAGGAAAAGACTGATGAAAAATCAGATGCCGTGCCGCTGTTGGTCATTAACGATTCATCTGCAGCAAAAAGCGGGCTGCCGCCACGCGTTGAGCTGATGAAGATCAACGGGACTACAACTCCTGACTCCGGAGATTTATTCACCGCGCTGGCTGATTTTCAGGCTGGCGACAAACTCTCGATCGACTATCGAATCCCAGGGCAGCCCGATCTCAAATCTGCCGAGATCACAACAGAAACCCGGCCTGAAAATGTGACGCGTCTATCGGCTGAACTGCTGAAAGAGATGTCCGTAGTGAGCCAAGAGAATCTTGCTAAGATGAAGGCGGAAGATGGTGCGCCAAAAGATGCACCCTCGGACGATGCCAAAACGCCGGAAGTAAGTTCACCAGACCAGGTGGAACGACGCGAACTATCTTTTGATGAACGAGGACGTGCGATCGTCTTTGGTTCTTCGAATCCCTCGGGAATCCTGCCGGGGATTGTCATTTTGCTTTCAGCAGATCAGGAATCGGAGGATCAGATCCTGACCAGATGGAAGTCGTTTCTCGATTCGCACAAACTCATAGTAGCCATCCCGGTGAACCCGGAGAAATCTCGCCTGACTCCCGACGATATTCCGCTGGTCATGACAATGATTCAGAGCCTTGCAGGTCGTTCCAAAGCTGACCTGCGTCGCATCGTCGTTGTCGGCAATCGAGAGCAGTCGCAGCTTGCCTGGCAACTCGTGTTTGGTGGCCCATCTCCAATCCGTGGCATCGCCCTCAACAACGGATGGATCTCTGCAGCCGAAGCGGGCGGTGTTGATGGAGCAGATAAGTCTGTACTTCTATTGGATCAGCCCGAAACCAATCAGGCTCAGGCACTGATGGCTCAATGTCAGGAGGCACTTCGCAAGTCCGGGTTCTGGACAGCGCGTCCCATCGATTCAGAGACGGAACGAACGATCGCCGACTGGTCTATTCTTCTGCGTTCCTTCTGAGAAACCCAGCCAATCACGCTGGCAGCCGAGCATTCTCCAGCCGTCGCCAGGCTTCCGGAAGACACTTAAGAAGGTCTGATGCAATCATTCCGCGTTCGGTAAACTGTTCAGCAGCCACATCACCAGCAAGCCCATGCGCGTGAACAGCCAGTGCCGTCGCCTCGAATGGGGGTAACTGCTGGCCTAATAGAGACACAACTATTCCGGTGAGAACATCTCCGGAGCCTCCAGTGCCCATTCCGGAGTTCCCAGTCGTATTGCGAAACAGCCGGATTCCATCGGTTACGATCGTCCCCGGTCCCTTCAATGCGACGACAAGCGAATGAGACTCCGCGAATTCCTGTGCGATCTCCTCGCGATACTTTTCAATGTCCGCGATTGAACGCCCGGTTAGTCTTGCGAACTCCCCTGGATGCGGAGTAATCACGCAGGGACATTGCCGTTCACGCGAAAACAGATGAGCCTCAGCGGCGAGATTCAGTCCATCTGCATCCACGACCAATGGACACTTTGCCAGCCTCAATAGCGATTCCACTAATCGCGCTGCAGCCGATACTTTTCCCAACCCTGGCCCCACTGCAAGAGCATCACGCCCCTCAATCAAAGACAGGATTATCTCCTCGGAGACTTCTGATAATCCTGATTCAGTATCATCTCTCAGACCGACGGTCATCACGCAGGGTTCATAACTTGCCACGATACTCTGAATTGCTCGCGGTACCACAGCTGTGACCAAGCCAGAACCGGCCCGAAGTGCAGCTACCGAGGACAGACAGACGGCTCCGCTCATCCCAATCGATCCGCCCATCACAAGAATCTTTCCGAACGTTCCCTTATGCCCGTCCGCAGGACGTCGAGGAACCGCTGGAAGCGTAAAGGGACGCAGAATCTGCTGTTCGGCCATTGAACTTTGTCCTTCATCAGATGCCCGAAGACATGAACCAAATTGGTCAGAACAACTCATATCCATCATTGATTGAGAAGCCATTCTTTTTACGGCTCCGGCAACGAGCTGCTATTTTACCGCGCGTCGTCGCAGAGTCGCACCTCCAGAGAGGTTCACCACCTTTTTGAAACCGTGCTGCACGAGAATTCTTTCGGCCACATGGCCACGAACTCCGACTCCACAACTGACCACTGTTGGCTTTGCTGGATCCAGTTCCTGCAGTCTTTCGCGCAGTTCATCAACCGGTATCTCGATAACACCGCTGCAGCCAGTGAGTGGCGCCTTTGCAATCTCTGCTGCGGTTCTCACATCAATGATCTGATATTGAGACAAGTCTGAATCAACGTCAAGAACCTCTCCAAGTCCATCCATCTGGTTGCATGCCGTGAAGGCTGCTTGATGTACTGGATCTTTGGCCGAACCGTAGGGCGGAGCATAGGCCAGATCAAGACCTGTCAGGTCTCTCACAGTCGCCTTGAACGCCATGGCTGTGGCAATCACATCAATACGCTTATCGACCCCATCTTTCCCGGTGGCCTGAGCCCCCAGGACTCGCCCCGAATCAGGACAATAGAGCAACTTCAACGTGATTGGTGACGCACCCGGAAAATAACCAGCGTGCTGGCCAGCAATCACAGTTACGCTGCGAAAATTAATCCCGGAACGCCGCGCGGCCTTGGAAGAAAATCCCGTCATCGCAGCGGTTTGTTCGAAAACTCGGACGACAGCGGTTCCCATCACAGGAGCCGTCGGAGCACAGCGACCAGTCGCCGCATGCTCACCCGCCAGTCGTCCCGCACGATTTGCAGGACCTGCCAAGGAGACTCGCATCGATTCCCCAGTCGGACCATACACATACTCACAGGCATCACCGGCCGCATAGATGTCGGGATCGCTGGTCTGAAGAAACGCATTCGTGGAAATTCCTCCTGTCTTTCCGATCGTCAGCCCGGCATCGATCGCGAGCGCGGTGTTTGGACGTACGCCAATTCCCAGAACAACAAGAGATCCTTCCAGAACCTTGCCACTCTGCAATTCAACTCCAGTTGCATTGCCCTCAGCGTCGGAAAAGATTCGCCGAATACCATCACCAAATTCCATGCTGACACCATGTCGGCCAAGTTCCTCATGAAGAGGGACGACCATCTCCGCGTCCATTAACGGCAGCACCTGCGAATTCACTTCCGCCAGCGCCGTCTGGAATCCTCTCGCAACCAGCTGTTCAACCATTTCGATACCAATGAAACCTGCCCCAATGACAACGGCCTTCTTCGATTGATTCGCGCCTGCACTAACCGCCGCACAAATCCTGTCCATGTCAGCAATATTGCGAAGCGTAAACACGCCTTTGGACGAAACACCTTCCAGGGACGGCACGAATGGAGATGCACCTGGCGACAGAATCAGTTTGTCATACTTCAATGAGTACTCCAACTGGTCCTGAAGGCGACGAATAACGACGGTCTTCGTGGCTCGATCGATGCGCATTACTTCACTCTGTGTTCGCACGTCCAGACGAAATCTTCGATGAAGTAATTCTTTGGTCGCAACCAGTAGTTTGCCGCGTTCCGGGATCTCTCCACCGACGTGGTAGGGCATGCCACAATTGGCGAACGAAACGAATTCGTCCTTTTCCAGCAGAACGATCTCGGCGTGTTCATTACATCGACGAGCCCTCGTCGCCGCAGAGGCACCTCCGGCAACACCGCCAACAATCACAATTCTCGTGCACGCCTGCGTCATGACATTCGTTCCCTCTGGTCTCGTGGAGTAGTTCGAAGCCCGTATCCAATTGCCCTGATTGTATCGTTTGCAGCGATCAGAAGAATCAGAGCAGTCTTACTGGTTCTCAGACCTGGAAGCACAGTCGCAAAGTCGGGATGCGTCCTTTGAAGAGAAAAGACATCACTTTACCTGGATCCAGATCCACACTTACAGCAGCTTAATTCCGCTGTATTCCGACCTGAGATATCCAACAATGCCGACATTGACTACATCCCAAATTGTGTTTCTGGTCTGCGTGCTGCTGTTCACATTAGTGGCTGCCATTTCTGACATCCGCACTCGAAAAATTCCGAACAAGATGACGGTTCCGATGTGCCTTGCGGGACTGATCTATCAAGTGGCCTTTTTCCAGCTCAATGGACTCTGGACGGCATTGATCGGGTTTGCCGCAGGCTTTGGCATCCTGTTCATCCTGTGGATGGTAGGAACCGCCGGTGGTGGGGACGTCAAGCTGATGGGAGCTCTGGGACCATGGATGGGCGGCCTGTTGACACTGAAAGTTCTTTTCTGCAGCCTTGTCTTTGTAACCGTTGGAACTTTTGGAGTTGTGATTTACTCGGCCCTGTCCGGAGGGATTCGCCGAACAAAGAATCAATACCTCAAGCACAAATCAACGGCAGAGACCACAGGCGAACGTCAGAAGCGACGAGTCATGGCGTTTGCAGCACCAGTCGCATTGGCAACATGGTCTGTCGTAGCGATTCAACTTCTGACAAATCGCCCCTGGTAAGATTCTTCGGCAATTTTTTCATGAAGCTCGGCTGCTTCAGCCGAAATGACGGGAGGGAATCGTCTGGCTTAAGGCGTACCCCTTCCGTTTGCGTTTAGGGAAAGTCATGAAGATGCAGATCATCAACGCCAGAGGATCCAATCGTAAAGGAGCAATCCTTTCGATGGAACTGGTGTTAATCCTGCCAATCTTTTTGTTGCTGGTGCTCTCAATCGTTGAATTCTCCATGCTGATGTCGGCTCACACTCGAGTCGTCAATGCCGCCCAAAATGGCTCTCGCATGATGTGCATTTCCGGAGCCAATGAATCCGAAGTAAAAGAGCGTGTCACATCGCTCCTTGGTGCATCACTCGCGAAAAATTGTTTGATTCAGGTGTACCCGGCGAATTACGCTGGCGAGATCGGGCGAGTAGCCATCAGGGTTCCAATGCGGAATGCCAGCCCTGATTTATTGTGGATGACAGGCTTCAGCCTGCAGGATCGTTCGATTGACGCCGATGCTCCGATGGTGATGGAACGAACCGCTTCGAAAGAACTTCCAGACCAATACTGAAAGAGTAACGAAAGATTTCAGGAGTCACTGCGCAGGGATGGTGCAGACCAATAACGCGTGCCACATCGTATGGCAGGCTGATAGAACACCAACTGACAATTCCCCTGCGTTGAACTGATTGTCTGGAGATTCGTTGTGAAACTCACACCGTGGATGCTGACTGTAGCCGCCTTCGGCATTATCGCCGTACTAGCGGTTGGATTCCTGTTCAAGAAGTTGATGGCGGCGCCCGTTGTGGAAGTGAAGCCGCCTGAAGCCAAGATTCTTCCGATGGCCATCACTGAGATTGAGCCCGGAACTGTGATCACACGAGCCCACGTGGGTAACGGTCGAGCCGAGCTTGGTGTCAAGCTTCCGGAAGATACGTTTCTGTCTCTGGACGGCGTGATTGGACGAATCGCGAAGGAAAGAATCACCGCTGCAGTGCCGCTGCAAGGGTCAATGTTCTACGCTCCGGGAGACTTTCCGGATCTGAAAGTGTCGCCTGGCAAGCAGGCCGTGGTCGTGAAAGTCAGCCAAACAACGGCAGTGCTCAGCCAAAAAATGAAGCCTGAGCAGCATGTGGATGTGCTGTTGACGGTCGATAATCTTGGTTCCGGCGACGCGACACGACTGCAGTCAACCGGAGGTAGTGTTGGAGGTGACTCCATCGGCAGCACTTCTATCGCGATGACGGCCACTCTTTTCAAGGGCGTCAAGATTCTGGCGATTAACCGAGGCTATACAACTACCGCACTTCAGGGCGGTGAAGCTCAAAACGTGACGCTGGAACTCGACGAAGATCAGACCCGGATCATTTCCCTTGCTCAACGCAAAGGTGAGATCGACCTTGTGTACAATGAGAGTGGTGAAGAGGGTAATGGCATCGAGATTAATCCTTCTGAGAAGGATCGCATTACCCTCAAAGAAATCCTCGGACTGAAAGATCCGCCCAATAAAGAGAAGCCGTTCAAGACTGAACACTATCGAGGGGGCGGACGTTCGCGAACCTACTTCGAAGACGGAGAAATGATCGACGGCAATGGCAATGGGGCAGGGGGCAACACTGACGGCTCTCGCCTGCAGAGCACTGGTGGTTCGGTTGGCGGCTGGTCGACAGACACGGCTCCTTCAGATCAGCAGAAGAATGTGGCTCAGAAGGCAGGGGTAAGTGCAGATCTCTGAATCTCGCTCCTGATGAATGACTTAGAAGCCCGGCTCCCTAAAAGAAGCCGGGCTTTTTTTACGGTGAGAAGCAGATTGTCCAGTCAGCGGCAGTCACCAGATACAAACGGATCGAACCATGAACATCACCCTCATACAAGCACGTACCTCGGCAACAAATGGAACCAGAAGTGGTGTACTGACTTCATGGACGATTCTGATCATGCTAACCGCTGGTGCGATCTGCGGCGGACTTCTTAATCTGATGTGGTTGTCGGCAATTCGAAATCAGGCTTACAACTGCGCCTCCTCTGCAGCTCTGGCCGCCGGACACAGCTATCTGTCAGATGACATGCTGAGATCGTGGCAGCAACCTTTCGAATATGAAGGTCGGATGGCCAGATGCCAGCAGTCTGCCGTCAGCATGGTTGAAGACTACAGAGCAGGAACGGCCATTCCTGCCATTTCACCAGAGTCGGTTAAGGTCTTTTGGCCAGAGGGCCAGGGACCAACAAAAGATCCGGCTCTGCTTGTTCCTCAGGCGATCAGCGTCGAGTTTGCAGGCGATTACTTCAGGAGTCAGTTTGACCGCTTTTTTTACGGTCTGGCTGGATCTCGTTCAAATCCATCGGCCGTACAATGTACCGTGCATCTGGAGCATTCTCCGAGGGCATTTAGAGCCGGGGCAGGGCAGACTATTCCGATTCTCCCTTTCGCAATTTGTGACGACCTTTCCGGAAAGGATTCGGGACCCGCAGTACAAACTCCGGGCTACTGGACTTCCAGTATTGAGTCCGGAAAAGGTCAGGACAAATATAGCTGGAATGCAGCGACTCATCAGTTTGAATCAGGCCCTGATGGGCTGCCTGAGATTACTGTGACAGTTTACTCAACAACTTCAATGGGAAATCCGGACTCCTTCATTCCAATCAGTTTTTCAAACGACAAAGGTAATGGTGGTGGAAATCACATCCCGGAGTGGATCAGAAATGGGTTAACTGGCGACGATTTGCAGTCGATGGGATATAGTGAACTGGCCTTTCCCGGCAGTGTGCCCGTGACAACATTGACGTCTCAGGACCTCCTGAATTGCCGGATCGCACTTCAGGAGAAATCCGGAGAAGCGTGCCTCATCTCGTTATGCTCAGCTCTGCCCGCCAAGACGGAAATAACGTCAATTACGCTCAAGCGTCCTGTCGCCGCCAGAGTCGTTCAGGTATCACAAATTGCCAGCGGGTCTCTCAAAGTGATTCTGCAACCATGCGTGATTGCGACTTCAACAGCAGTCACTTCTACAACACCGGATGCAACTGTCAATCGCTATGTTTACAGCGTCAGGCTTTCCCATTAGTGTCGTGTAGAAACCTGATCACGAGTCGTTGTATCCGCCAAAACAGGCTCGCAGTGGGCTTAACAGCAGATTCAGCGTTTTCGTTTACCGCCCAGCAGCAGGCGCCGGCGCTTGTTGGGGCCGTCATCTACGGCCGGGCGGTAGACAGTGGTGTTGCTGGTCAATAAATCAACAGGCCCTAGTCGTAAGCTCAAAAGCGAACTGGCGACGATCGATTTCTGATGACTGGCAGCCCCCATTTCAGAGCGACACACATTCCCGCAATCACAGGCAAACATGCAATCACAGCGATAGCCCGCGCTGTAACTCGGCCTTTCTGATGACCGACAAGAATCCCGCCTGCCCAACACATTGGCAGATTCTGCCGACTGGATGCATCTCACGGAACATTCTGCCTCTGCAGGCCCCTTAAGACTTTCTGGATTCCCCCAGCATCTCGAATCGATAACGCACCAAGGACCTTGCCGTCTCGTGCGCAGTCATTGCAAGAACATTCATCAGACGATCAGCATTCAGAACCGAGAACACTCCATGGTCGCTCCTCACGACACAACGGATAATTCTGTCCGCGACTTCCAGCGTCTGAAGACATCCTTGCATCGCCAGATCGTTGACGTCATCGACTTCAGCAAAGCTGAGTCAATGACGGAGAATGAATTGCGGTCGCAATTGCGGTCGCTGGCTGAATATCTTTGTGGTCGGCAGACCATCCCCGTCAGTCATCAGCAACGAGAGGCGATGGTCTCTGAAATCATGGACGAGATCTATGGTTTCGGTCCGATCGAATCCCTGATGGTCGATCCGTCAGTCACTGATATTCTGGTGAACGGGCCTGACCGAGTTCTGGTTGAACGAAACGGTGTACTGGAATCAACCAATATTCGTTTCGCGGATTCAGCTCACCTGATGCAGTTTATACATCGCCTGGTTGGCCGAGCGGGACGCCGTATCGATGAATCCAGTCCCATTGTGGACGCGCGACTTCCTGATGGATCTCGATTCAATGCCGTAATTCCGCCGCTCGCACTTTGCGGGCCAACGGTCTCAATTCGTCGCTTCGGCAATCGTCGTCTGCAGATGGAAGACATGATTAAGTACGGCTCGCTGGCGCCGGCTATCGCTGACTTTTTGATCCTTGCGATTCGCGGTCGAATGAACATTATCGTGAGTGGCGGGACTGGTGCCGGCAAGACAACTCTTCTTAACTGCATGAGCCGCTTCATTCCTGACTCTCAGCGTGTTGTCACAATTGAAGAAACGGCCGAACTTAGCCTGCAACAGCGTGACGTCATTCCGCTGGAAACACGACTGCCGAATATGGAAGGCAAAGGAGCGGTGACGCAACGCGATCTTCTTCGAAATGCGCTGCGAATGCGTCCTGACCGAATCATCGTCGGCGAATCGCGCGGTGCAGAAGTACTCGATATGCTGCAGGCAATGAATACTGGTCACGATGGATCCATGAGCACAGTCCACGCGAATGATACTCGCGAAACGCTGGACCGACTGGAACTGATGATTGCATTGTCTGGTGCGGACCTGCCATCCCGAATCGCCCGACAGTACATTGCCAATGCGGTGGATATCGTGATCCACGTTACTCGCCTGCATACGGGACATCGCCGAATCACTCGAGTGTCTGAAGTTTCGGGCATCAAAGATGGTGAGTATCGCATGGATGACATCTTCGTTTATCGAATCAACGGCGAAGACAAAAACGGACAGCCTCAAGGAAGCTTCTTCGCCACGGGTTATGTACCTGCGGCCCTCCGACGCCTGGCAATGACTGGCGTTAATGTCGAACAATACCGACCTCTGTTTGAAGCTCGTGAACTCAAAATGGAATAGTCTCGGAGTTCAGTGTCACAGTCTCTGAAGTTCTTTCATAGGAACTCCATCAGGCTCATTGATTCTGTTACTGCCGCACCTGCGAGTTGACTTAAAAGAAGCTTCGCAGGCCCGTGTTAAACACAGTACTCCAAAGATCGATTTCTCTCCTCGGATAACGCCATGATCGCCCCGAACCCTACACTCATGTCGCTGGATCGCAGACCGGAGTTTTCGGGTCTTCTTAAGGACGACACTCAGTTTGCCCGTGGAGACTCAGAAGGCATTGGAGAGTCTTTCAATGGCTGGTTTGACACCCTGATGATTCAATCAGGAATTCGAACATCTCCGGCAATCTGGCTCGGCCTCTGCCTGTTGAGTTCACTCGCGCTGGGAGGTGCCATATTTGTGGCAACAGAGCGGCCGTTTTTGACTGCGGCGGCTGCCATGATCGGGCTGAGTGTCCCAATGATCGGAGCTTCAATTGCTCGTTCACGTCGACAAAAGGCGATTATGGAACAGTTGCCCGGAATGGCGGATGAACTCTCTCGGTGTGCGCGTTCGGGTAGAAATCTGGAACACTCTTTCATGCTCGTCGCGGCCGACACTCCGGCTCCACTTGGAGAAGAACTCCGCATCAGTGCGCGGCGTATGGAGATGGGCATTGATGTTGGCAGTGCCGTAAAAGACCTCGCGGCCCGAACCGGTGTTTCCACACTGACAATGTTTACGTCCGCTCTGACAGTACATCAGGATACTGGTGGTGACTTGATTTCTGTCCTGGAAAGATTGGCTACGGCTGTTAGAGATCGTCTGCATTTCGTTGCCCGCCAACGTGCAGCAACGATTGCCAGTCGCATGGGCGCAATTCTGATGGTCGTCATTCCAATCATGGTCATGAGTTTCTATCTGTTCCGGGACCCAAATTACCTCAATAGTCTGACGGGGTCATTCTGGGGACGCCTATCCCTTTGGACTGCGATTGCCTTCCAGATTATTGGCTGCGGATTGGTATTTCGAATTCTGAGCAGAAGTGCACGTTTCTGAAATCTGCTGTTCTGGAACGCCACCAGTAAAGTTCTGCTGATCTCTGAGCACACGACCACGTGAGCAGTCGAAAAGGTTGAGGAGCACCATTTATGTACGTCATCTATGCCCTGGCTGCCATCGGTGTCCTTGCCGGCATATTCGTGGTCCGAAAACTCCTGAAGCCTTCCAGCCAAAGGACGCTGAGTCCATTCCAGCAATCCCGCCCAAAGCCGGATCTTTCAGCTTCTGATAACAAAGAGGATCTGTTTTCATCTCGTGAAGTGCTCGCGCATCGATCAGGAGAACCGCAGGTCACGAAAACATTGATCAGCAGTGAGCCGCATGGAAATCTTATGCCGGAACGACAAACCGTTTCTGCATCTACTTCCGTCAGCCTCAAGACACCACCAGAACCGAACGAGTGGTCGTCATCTTCTTCCACAATGCCCATGAATTCTGATGGAGGATTCAACCGGATTTCAACATGGAATGATCGACGACTCTTCAGTGACTTCAAAGGGATTCTGAGTGAAGGTGCTGATTCAATTCCACTTCCTGCGCCCGAAGACCTTCCGATCCGAGAAGATGCTTTCGTCTTTGGCTCCTTGACACCGTCGATCGCACAACTGCTTCCGGAAACAGATTCTCGGCGAGAGATGCAGCGCAAATCTCTCGTAGCTGCTGGGTATCATTCCCGAGCCTCATGGCTGAATCTCAGCGCAATCAGATTCGCACTCTCTTTCCTTTCCCTGGTGGTCGTGGGCATTTGGCTCATCATGGCCCCTCCGGCCATCGAAGCATGGCTGCTGGGCCTCCTGGTCATGGCCCCACTGTTTATGTGGGCGTTGCCGCCACTGATTGTGGCGTTCAAAGCATCTGAACGGAAAATTGATATCGAACGAGGGCTGCCTGACGTCCTCGACATGATGAATATGGGAGTCAGCCAGGGCCTGACCGTTCCTCAGTCGCTAAAAAGAATCAGCCGCGAAATTGCAATCGCGCATCCAGCACTGGCGGAGGAGCTTCGGATTGTCGATCAGCAGGCGGAAGTGGGCAGTCTTCCTCAGGCACTGAGAAACTTTGGCAATCGCATCGACTCGCCTGAGATTAACTCGTTCACGTCACTCCTGGTGCAATCGGAGTCCACCGGAACGAGTATTTCGAAGGCGTTGACGGAATACAGCGACAGCATTCGAGCCTCTCTGAAAGAAAGGGCCGACGCGAGAGCCAATGCGGCTTCGTTTCAACTGTTATTCCCTGTGGCTCTGTTCCTGATGCCGTCGGTTTTCTTGTTCCTGCTTGGACCGGCAATCGTTCAGATGTCAGACTTCTTCAACAACCAAGCCAATACGCTGCAGCAGGATCGCCAAGACGCAGTACGAAGCCTCAATCAGCAACCGCAAATGGATCTGCGTCGCTTCGGAACCCCAGGTGGAGCATTCAGCGGCCCTGCCCAGTAAGCCCAGGACAGAACAGGCGTACCACAAGTTCAGGGACAAAGTTGAACCGATACTCGAGTTTCGCGTAGTACGACGCGGAGGCAGCAGAACACAGCGTTGGGATCGACTTGTCATCGTTCCCAACGCAGATCATCTGGCAAACGCTGCATGTGCCGCGCGTAAAGAAAGCGAGACAAGCTTTGCCTGTCTCGCTCAGATATTTTGCTCTCATTTCGAGACCGCAATCAGCCTACTTTTCAGCAACAGCCAGCCCCGGAACCGTGATCGATGTCACCTTAACTCGAGTGTATTTCTGACGGTGCCCCGTGTGGCGACGTGAATTCTTTCGCTTACGCAAACGCTGAATTTCGAGTTTTGGACCTTTCTCAGTGGCGATCACAACCTCAGCAACAACTGAGGCTCCTGAAATCGTAGGAGCGCCTACGACGCTCGCGCCACCACCATTGGCAAGCAGAACTCGATCAAATGTGATCGAAGATCCTGCCTCTACCTCTGTTCCACGAAAGTCCACAGAAAGGAAGCTGCCTTCCTGTACACGATGCTGACGATTACCGTCTTCAATCACAGCGAACATCTGAAAACCGTCCTCAACCAACTGCTGCCAACAGGAAATCGCCAGACTATACTCAGCCCGGAAAATGAACGCCTGATCACTAATTCACAGTGCCGTCCAAAATGAATCGCGGAGTGTAGCGTTCAAGTTCGGAATGTTCGAGTCGGAAATGCAGCAAGTTTCGGACTTGGGAGCAGGAATTTCAGGTTGAATCCCCACGGGAATGCCCAAATGGGCGAACATCTGCGGTCTGCCAAAGGAATTTCTCGTTAATCAGCGGTCAGTAGTTTCATGCTCCTGCACGGTAATTTCATGCTCCTGCACGGTAATCTGAGCCATTTGACTGATTGCCAACTTGGCGAAATGCCCCGCACGTTTGGCATTCCTGATCTGACAGAACTGCTCTCGATGGCCTCTCAAGAGCACCGTATCGTAAATGGTAACTGGAAGTTGGGCGCTATCCTGCCATGATCTCGGCCAATCCGAAATCGTGCGACTATTTCCCGCATCAAGCAAGAGGCAGACTGAAATGGAACTTGCATCCCGATTCCTCATGGCCCTGGCGTTGGCCCTCACAAGTCAACTTGGCCCGATATCAGCTCAGGAGATATCATGGAATGCCTCGGGCAGAAACGGAGCCGTCGCTGCTGGGCATCCTGATTCAGTCGCGGCAGGAATTTCAATTCTTGACAAGGGCGGACGAGCGGCCGATGCAGCCGCAGCAACGATCCTGGCTTTGGCGGTCACTGACTATGGATCTTTCGCAATTGGCGGCGAAGTGCCAGTCATTGTTTATGACGCAGAGTCACAGCAGGTCAAAACGCTAAGCGGCGTTGGCGGTGCACCACTGGATCCCGCAGCCATCGACTGGTTCTACAAGAACGGCATTCCGTGGAAGGGCAGCATGAAGGCTGCTCCAGTGCCGGGAGTCATTGACCTCGTCGTAACACTTCTGAAACTTCACGGGACAATCTCGTTCGAACAGGCAGTCACTCCGACACTGGCTCTACTGGATCGCGGTAAGGAGCCATGGCATCCCAACCTGGCGGTCACACTTCGAAAACTTGTGGAGGCAGAACAATCAGCCTCGGGAAATCGAGAACAAAAACTGTCCGCTGCACGCGATCGATTCTACATCGGCGACGTGGCTGATGAACTGGAGGCATGGTATATCGCGACCGGAGCATTCCTTCGCAAAGCCGACCTGGCGGCCCAGAAAACCCTCGTGGAGGATCCCGTATTCGTAACCTATCGAGGCTACACGATCTACAAATGCGGTCCATGGACTCAGGGACCTGTGCTTTGCCAAAACCTGAGACTGCTCGAAGGCTTTCCGCTGAAATCAATGGGGCATCTGTCTGCCGATTACATTCACTCGATTACTGAAGCCATGAAACTGGGTTACGCAGACCGCGACGAATACTACACCGATCCAAATTTTGGAAAGGTCCCCATGAATCAGTTGCTGTCTGATGAATACACTGAACTGCGACGACCATTAATTGATATGCAGCATGCATCGATGGATCGCCGACCGGGTGATCCATTCAATCTGAAAGCACTCCGACCCGAGGTACCCGCAAGTAACGAAACGAACAAAATCCCAAAGCAGGACACAACAACCTGCGTCGTCGCTGACCGTTGGGGCAACGTGATCGCAGCAACGCCAAGTTGTAACATGCTTACTAACACTCCAGGGCCATCCGGAGTCAACACTGGCAATCGGGTCCGTAGTATGAATACGTCTCCCGATCATCCCAATCGTGTGATGGCGGGGAAACGGCCCCGAATCACCCTGACCCCAACACTCGTTTTAAAGGATGGCAAACCCGTGATGGCCATCAGCGTGGCCGGGGGCGACGTGCAGGATCAGACGACACTGAATGTTCTGCTCAACGCGATTGACTTTGGCATGACCCCCAAGGATGCTGTCACAGCTCCTCGCTTTCATACCAACCATCATCAGGACTCCTTCAATCCAGACCCTGACCGCAACGCAGCATTTGTCGGACGAGGAGAATTAAAGGTTAACGAAGAAATTACCGAGCCAATTCGAAATGACCTGGCAAAGCGAGGCCACCTGGTTGGACTTGTCCCGTCGCCAATCGCTCATCCGGTCATGATTTTCATCGACGATTCCGGCCTGATGCATGCCGCCGGGGACCCGAAGGCAAAACGGCACGCTGCTGCGATCCCATAGGGGCCTTGAAAACGCTGGATCACTGGCATCGAGAAGCACTGAGCATTCCAGCGAAACACCGCTTCATTCATCCACGCTGTCAATTTGGGATAGGACTCTGTAACACCAGAGCTTGTGAGGATAAAAACGGCGAGTGGCAAATCGATCGCAACTCATCGCTTAAGCTCCATAGACATCGCACATCCTGTCGGTGCCTGTTTGCAGAAGCACTCAAGTGACTCAACCGCCCACCTCAGAAATTCGACGACTTGCAGCACGACTGAAGGATTGTCTTGATCCTGACGAGGTGCTGCAGTTCCTCAATTCCGGCTGCCAGCCGGTGCAGGAACTGGCGTTGGCACGACTAAAGACAATGCAGGCTGAGCGGGACGTTTCACTGTCGTTACAATCCGCTCTTCAGAATGCCGACAGCAATGCCGGAGTGATTAATGCATTGGCCATGCTTCAAACGGAAACGTGGGTGGGTGAATGCGACCAGAAGACACTATTGAATAATGTCATCCGGAGCAGGCGACCGGAAGTTCAGTCCGCAGTCGCAAGACTTATTTGCAGGCAGCTTCCCGAACACCTCGGCATACTGCTCGAATCGCTCAGTATGCCTGCTGCTCGAGTGTTGTGCTTTCATGCTGCACGAGGGGAACTCACAAGCGACACAACAGCGATTATCGTTCGATGGATGACCAGGCGACATGATGTCAGATTCTTTTCTCCGGTACTGGGATTGGCACTAACACCTCGATGGCTGGCTGCATTCTCTAACGTTGATCCTGTTCTGGCCAACGACCTGGCTGTGACTTTTGGCTTCGTCGAACATGGAACAACAGCCTGGCCTCAGGAGTTTTTGTCGCAAGGTATCTGCTTCGTCAACAGCGCGACGCTGGCTCTTCCGCTGGAAGAGTTGCAACAGGATATTGCGGCCATCCAGCGACATCTGATGAGATGCTCCGGAATTCTCATTGCGAATGCTCCATCGCAACTGACTAACGGCCTGGCCATTGACGAAATGGATCTGCAGCAACCACTCCATCAGGCCTGCTTCTTTGCAGCCGTCAGAGAAAGCGAACGCAACGAATTGGCGAATCGTCCCCTGACCAGTGCCTTCCAATTTCAGGCATTTCAGGACGAAGCTTGTGATCAGGTTCGGTTTCTACATCTGCCGACACGATTGCTGAAGTCCCTGTTGGTTGCTGAACCACAGAGTTTGGCTGCACAACTTTCTGTACCATCAGCATTAGTGTCGAGATTCCTTTTCGAGTATGCCATGGTTCAGATGCATCCGAACCCACAACGAACCGAATCCATGCTCTATCTCAGAGCCCGATGGGCCGCCTTACAGCTGACCAGCTATCGTGATCTTGAAACACTTCACCCGATTAAAACTCAAAACGGAAACTGGCGATTTTCTGAGGCTATTTCTATCGTTCTCAAGACCGATGAGGGTGAAGCATCGTTGGTAGGTCTTCGAACGAAGCTCAGCGGTCTCTCGGCGGCCAGCACAAAGGTCGTATCACCATGTGCGGCCGCATGTCTCCGGCTGTTGAAGTTGTTTAAACACACCAAATTCGATGAGTTTTCCGCAGATTTGGAGATGCGGGAGCGGAGCTGGGCGAGTGCCTTGGTGCCTTTGGGGATGGAAATACAAATCCCGCACGTGTGCGACACAAAACATATCGGATGGAAAGAACTATTTCGAAGCATCGGGATTCCGTCGCCACGACGACCAGAGTGTGGCCGAATGCTGGAACTTTCGCTTCCACCATCAGCGACATGGCATGCCTGCTGCCACCTCCTTGAGCTGATCGCTGAACAACAGATCGTTCAAGAAGAACAGGACCTGGCAATTCACCTTTCATTGCAGGGTGATCACGGTCAAATTGTCTCGGATCTGTGCTTCACTCAGATCTTTCTGAATACAAGTGCTTTTCGATTTCAACGCCCGGCGTCACGCATGCGACATGTGATGAGTAAAGGACTCATTCACCGAAACGTCGACGTCGTTCAGTGCGGGTGGGCTGCGACTGCAACCTGTCGGACTGAGTTGCGAGTTATCATTGCGGGTGTTTTCAAATCCGAGCATGGATATCATATTGATCCTGAGGCATTGGCGTGCATCAGACAAATCCACCTGATCTCTTCTGCAGCCGCTTCATCGTCATCAGATCTCCGGAAAATTGCAGCAGACTACTCCGTGACTCTGCGAAAAATTGTCTCCTCGTTTCCGCCGAGTTTGCAGAATCTGCTGGACGCAAATTTCTACGAATCCACCGGCGACTATCGAGCAGTCGAATTACTGAGTTCACTGAAGATCCTCCAACTGCGTGAGGAAACAAGAGACCTGGCTCAAGAACAAAAGGCCGCACTTCGACAGCAATTGCTGACACTCAGACAGGACAATGCTGATCGAATTGAGGCGATGTTAAACACAACGACCGTGCCACCGGATCACCATGTCGGCTCTTGACGATAAAAGCTGGGACTGTGCCCGTGAAATCGTTTGAATGCTGATGAAAAAACAAATGCGTCGGAGTATCCAACTTCCCTAGCTATGACTTTGAGCGGTTAGTCTGACTGCTGAAGTAATCGTCGAGCCTGAGACATTCGGATTTCAACTACCATTTGCTGGGGAGTTGAATCGAAGTAGCGTCGAACCAGCCGCTGGAGAGTCGCCGGAGAAACTCCCAGCCGCTGACTGATGACTCTCTGTGACCAATCCTGTCCGGGAGATTGCTCAACATCCTTCCATACCTCTTGCAGGAGATTCTCAAGCGGATCCCTGTCGGACTCGACTGGGCTCAGAATCTGCCGCAAGTACTCCGCAACCAACTCACCAAACAAATTTGCAGCACGAATTGAGGGCGTCATCGGTCTCGGTTCGCCGGTCACCCAACCTGATTCCGTCAGAACAGACTGACTGCGAGCATATCCTGTTTCCGAAAGCAGTCCTTCAAATGCATGATTTAGCTGCGTCGCAAAGGATGGTCGGATCAGTCGCGGCAAACTTCGATCCAGATGCTGCCATCGCTTCAGCCCGTTGATGTAAAACCACAGAAACGACCACGATTGCTCCACAGTTCCAAGCATCAGGGGAACGCCAACCGGCGATAGCAACAAGTCACCGCTGACCGGACGGAACTCAACTCCGGGAGACTGATAAAAGCCGTCGCCATCCAGAGTCAGCAGAACCAGATGACAGGAAGGATCTCGATATCCGACTCGGTAATTCAGCCCAAAAGTACCGACACCAGAAAGTCTCACGCCCGTCTTTAACAACGGCCCGGCAGCCTCCTGTTCCAGCTGCAGGAATCGCTGACGAGTATCTGCCGGAACACAGATTACATTGCGATATCCCGTCTGTACTGAAGGTTCTGCCATGAATCTGCCGACCCAAATTGATGAGAAATAACATGCCAATGATGTCGGTCACTATTCCACCGAGAAAGGAACTCCGTGAGAATACCGCCGTTCTGCATTCCGACCTTTTCCCATTATTTTTCCCACTTTTCACGCAGCAAACGACCATGAGCAAAGTTGATGAGATTCCGAATCCGTCGCCGTCCCAACTGGCCGCACTACCAAGGAAGATGACGTTCTTTCCATCGGTGAACGCCAATCCAAAGATCCTGAAATCTGAGCAGATCAAGCAATACAACGAGCAGGGTTATCTCATGCCGTTCAACGGTCTTGATCAGGAAGAAGCTCGCGAGCTTCGTGCGTTCTTCGACGGGGTTTTGGCCGCCTATATTGAACTCGGCAAATCCAGCTACTCCATCAGCACGGCACACATGCGGTTCGCGCGGATTTATCAATTGGTTCAGCACCCACGAATCGTTGATGCCGTCGCTGACTTGCTGGGCCCCAACGTTGTCTGCTGGGGATCCCATTTCTTCTGCAAAATGCCGCGCGACGGAAAACGCGTTCCTTGGCATCAGGACAGTACTTATTGGCCGCTAAGCCCCACCAAAACTGTCACCGTGTGGCTGGCGATCGATGATGCAGATCCGGAAAACGCCAATATGAAGTTCATTCCGCGATCACATCTGCATGGCCTGATAGATTACGACGAAACTCAGGACGCGAACACCGTACTGGATCTCGCGGTTCGAAATCCACATTCGTACGGAGATGGCGAAGTCAACGATCAACTCAAAGCCGGCCATTTCTCAATGCACTCAGACCTTCTGCTGCATGGCTCTGAAGCCAATGAATCGAATCGACGGCGTTGCGGTCTCACTATCCGTTATGCTGCTGCTGATGTGACAACGTGGTACGACTGGCACAAAAAGGGCTTCGTCGTCCGAGGAGAAAACGTGGGCGGGCACTGGGCCAATCCGGAGATGCCTAATCATTAGGCAACCGGATTGCGAAGAATCTCTTTCAGCACCTCGCCTCCGACATCTGTCAAACGAAAGTCGCGGCCGTTAAAACGATGGGTCAGCTTCGTGTGGTCGAGACCGAGCAGATGCAGCAGCGTTGCATGCAGGTCGTTGACATGCACCTTGTTCTCAACAGCCTTGTAACCAAACGGATCAGTGGCGCCGTAGTGGAAGCCTCCTTTCACTCCGGCGCCGGCCATCCAGATGGTGAATCCATTGGGATTATGGTCGCGGCCTTTATCGCCCTGAGAATCTGACGTTCGGCCAAATTCTCCACCCCAGATCACAAGTGTTGAATCCAGCAAACCACGGGCCTCCAGATCTGCCAACAGAGCCGCTGCTGGCTGGTCCGTATGCAGGCCACAGGAACGATGATTCGTTTGCACGTCACTGTGACAGTCCCACGGTACGTCGTTCACGCTTCCGTCACCGCCAACCCCTTTGCCAGCAAAGATCTGCACAAACCTGACACCTCGTTCAACCAGCCGTCGAGCCAGCAGGCACTGGCGTGAGAACGTAGCACATTCGGGATTATCCATGCCGTAGAGCTTGTGGATGGATTCTGATTCCTTCGTCAAATCCAAAGCCTCAGGTGCCGCCATTTGCATGCGGTAGGCCAGCTCAAACGAATTGATTCGCGCGGCAAGATCGGCCTGGGTCGGCCGAGCATTGGCATGCTTCTGATTTAATTCACGAAGCAAGTCCAACTGCGAACGTTGCTGACCATCCGAATGCCGTGCGTCCCGAATAAGGTTATCGACCGATTCCTTCCGACGAGCATCCAGGGTCATGGCCTGATAGGTCTTCGGAAGGAAACCGGCTGACCAGATCTGATCATCACCTCGTGGTCGCGTATCATGGAGTACCACAAACGACGGAAGGCTTTGGTTCTGCGATCCCAGTCCGTAAGTCATCCACGCCCCAAGCGCTGGCAGTCCGGGGCGGTTTGTGCCGCACATCAGTTCGAGTGACGCGGGCGCATGATTATTCTGCTTGAGATACATCGAATGCAGGAAGCACATCTTGTCAACGTGCTTTGACAGATGAGGAAACAGATCTGAGACCCATGACCCGGAGTCGCCATGCTGAGCCCACGCGAATGGTGACTTAAGGCATTTTCCGCTGGTCGTGAAGAAGCCTGTGCTGGGATCTGAGCCTGCTAATTCCTGACCATGTCGCTTCTGAAGCTCCGGCTTATAGTCCCACGTATCCACCTGCGAAGGCGCGCCGGTCATGAACAACCAGATGATGGACTTCACCTGACCCGGAAAATGCGGTGGTCGCAGCGAAAGGGGCTCAGCGATCTCGCTGGCACCAGTCTTTTCATTCTGAAGCAGGCTGGCCAGCGCGACTGATCCAAAACCAAGACCGGCCTGCTGCAGAAAGTTGCGACGAGCGGGCAAGGAGATTTCGCCAGGCGAATAAAATCCGAACATCGGCTATGTCCTCAAAACTTTTCAGGGAATGCGATTCATGCCTGCGGGCCGGTTGGCCGCAACTGCCCAAAATCAATCAACGTAGACAAACTCATTCATACACAGGAGAACGTGACAAAACTCGACCATGGCTCGATCTGATGCTTCGGGTGATTCGCCACCCGCTGCAGCTCGCTGTTGATCAATGAAAGTCAGCATCATGGTTTGCTCTTCTTCAGTCGGAAGACGTGAAAATGTCAATTGGTAACCTTGCTGGACTGCAGCAGGCAATGATCCATCGCCCACAGCCTTAATTCGTGCAAACAGTTTTTCAGCCTGCTGGCGCACCAGCGGTGAATTCATCAGAGCCAAAGCCTGTGTCGGCACAGTCGTCACGCTGCGCTCACCGATACTCTGAGTCGGCTCCGGAGCATCGAACATCGTCATCACCGGCAGAAGTTCACTGCGTTTGACTCGCAGATAGACACTTCGTCTCTGAGTGTTGTCAAGGACGCTGGGGCCATATATCGTGCTATCCAGGTTACCACCAACGGCCAGCAAAGCATCACGAATCGTCTCGGCTTCCAGTCGATGAGGTTGATGGTGCCAGAGAAACCGGTTGGCGGGATCGATGGCCAGGTTTTGCGGATTCACTTCGTGAGATTGCTGATATGTTTCACTCAGCAAAATCGCACGATGAAGAGTCTTCAGCTTCCATCCACCTCGCACCAATTCACCAGCAAGATAGTCGAGCAATTCCGGATGATTCGGCTTGTCGCCCTGAAAACCAAAATCATTCGGGGTCCCGACAATTCCCTGGCCCATGTGATGCTGCCAAAGTCGATTCACGATGACTCGTGCCAGTAGCGGCCCTGCACCACGCTCCACGTCCGTCATCCAATTGGCCATAGAAACACGTGGATGCTCGGCAGATGCCGATACAGTCGGTTTCGCTGGTTCGGGACTTCGCCAGAGAACCTGCAGGTATCCC
>CAIXQV010000870.1 GCA_903921605.1 uncultured Planctomycetaceae bacterium
GCATCGAAACCGTGGCAGTCGAAACAATTGGAAGAGAGGATCGGGCGAATATCGCGATTGAATTCGATGACATCTTGTGCTCTGCAGACACTTGCACAAACCGTCACGGCCAGTAAGGCGAAATTGAGGCGAAGACTGTTGGTCATTGGTCGATTCCTGAAGTCACTAGCCGAATTCATCGACGGTATTTTCTGATCGCTCGTCAAGCCCGGAGTATAGTTTCTCACATCGTTCAGAAACAGCCAACTGCCTCTTTAGGCCCCTGCAGCCTGCTGCGGCTTTCCAATCCACAGCCTGCTGTGTATTACTGGTCTGAGTCATCACGAGCTTCGCCGTTCGTTGTTGGACAGCGGGCTGCCTGCACCAAAGCGGCAGCAGGCTGCAGCAGTCCATGAAGAAAAACCGGAAAGAAGGGGCGTTGTTGCTTCGTCCGCGGTTTCTGCAATTCACGAAGCAGAGTAAGCGTTTCGATGTCTGGATTCTGGGGCTGGATTTCGCGGCTGGATGCATGACACACTTGACCTGGTATGCCACAATTCGAAACGGAATTTTATTCACAGAACTGTCGCGTCAGTTGACCACCCCTGAAAACACTCCGATGTCACAAGTTGATCGTTTATCGCTCGTTATCAGTCAGATTCGATTCGCTCGCGAGTATACGCTGAGCCTTCTTAATGATTTGTCTCCTGAGGATTGGTTTCGACAGCCAGCGGGTGGAGTGTCGCATCTGGCGTGGCAGATTGGGCACCTGGCGATGGCTCAGTATGGTCTTTGCCTGTTTCGCATGAGAGGTCGAGCGGAAGTCGACCTTGAGTTGATGTCATCATCGTTTCGAAAGAAGTTCAGCAAAGGCACAACTCCCGATCCAGATCCTGTTGCGAATCCTTCTATCGCGGAGATTCGCGGCGTCTTTGATCGAGTATTCGAACAGACAATGCTGGAGTTGCCGTCAGTCACGGAGTCGCAACTGGATGAAACCGTGGACATGCCCTATGCCGCGTATCCGACAAAATTTGGTGGGCTGTTGTTTTGCTCACACCATGAAATGTTGCATGCCGGTCAGATTGGTTTGTTAAGGCGACTTATTGGAAAGTCGCCGGTGAGGTAATTGATAACCTGATGAATGAGACTCGTACGAGGCCGAGGATGCCGTTGGTTGCACGTTCGAGACGGGTTGCGTATCGTCATCGGAAATTGACCATCGAAAAGGCAACGAATTCGATCCCCCCTTCCTTTAAATGACTACACTCTGCACGGTATGAAATGAGTCTGGGTGTTCGCGGGATTCCCGTAGAGCAATCCCTCAATCGTGGCCGCGCACTGAATAATCCCTCCGACGCCGTCCTGCATTCTGGGCCTCCATGACCGCCTCTTCCGCCTCCTTAAATCCTGCTGGTGAAGAACTCAACAGTGCGCTGAGTCCGTTTGACTTCCAGCAACGCACGCGATTGATTTATGGTTGCGGGGCTTTCAATCAACTGGGCGAGCTGGCTCGCGAATTGTCTGGGCGAAGAGTTCTTCTGGTGACGGATGCCGGCCTGAAGAAAGTCGGACACTGTGACCGTGCTGTTGCATCACTGACGGCGGCCGGATTGCAATCCGTCGTGTTCGATGAAGTCACTGAGAATCCGACAACGGCTGATGTGGACCGATGTGTTGCGTTTGCCAAGCCGGCCAATGTGGATTTGATCGTCGGGCTTGGCGGCGGCAGCAGTATGGATTGTGCCAAAGGCGCGAACTTCCTGCTGACTAACGGTGGCCGCATGCATGACTATCGAGGAGTCGGCAAGGCGACTCTTCCGATGCTGCCGATGATCGCCGTGCCGACAACGTCCGGGACAGGCAGCGAAGCACAATCGTTTGCAGTGATCGCGGACTCTGAAACTCACATGAAGATGGCATGTGGAGACGTGAAGGCGGCTTGTCGCATCGCCATCCTGGATCCGGAGCTCACCGTCACGATGCCTCGGTCTGTCACAACGGCCACCGGCATTGATGCGATGACACACGCGATTGAAAGTTATGTGACGACGAAGCGAAACACAGTTTCCAAGATGTTCGCTCGCAAGGCCTGGGGATTGTTGGCCGAAGCATTTCCTGTGGTCATTCGCGAGCCCGCCAACGTGGATGCTCGAGGAAAGATGCAGCTTGGGGCGTTTCTGGCCGGCGCTGCGATTGAGAATAGCATGCTCGGAGCTGCCCATGCGGCCGCGAATCCTCTGACGGCACATTTCGGGACGACTCATGGCGTTGCTGTGGGATTAATGATGCCCAACGTAATTCGCTGGAATGGAGCTGCGGTTGGTTCGCTTTACCAGGATTTGTTGAACACAGCTGGCTGGATGGATGGTAATCCGACGCCTGCAGAAGCGGCTGATCAATTGGCGGCAGGATTTATTGAGTTCCTGCGACTTGCCGAGATGCCGATTTCTATGACTCAGGCCGTTGGGCGACCGATCACGGAAGAAAATCTGCAAGGTTTGGCGGATGAAGCCAGCCAACAGTGGACAGGAACGTTTAACCCGCGAAAAATGGATGCAGCCGCGTTTGTTGAGCTGTATCGAAATGCTCTGCGGTAAGATCTTGTTGAGTTTGGCCCGTTCAAGTCTGATGGCCAATCGTCTCACGCTGCTGGAGAGATCAATCATGGGTTCATTTTCTTCTGAGCAATTATCTCGTCGAAACGTATTGGGGCAATTGTCGACGGGTGTGGCCTCGATTCTGGCTGCTTCTGGCTGGTCGCTTCAGAGTCTGGCGGCTGCTCAACCAGCGACTTTGGATGCTCCTTCAGAAACCAGTTGGCCGTCTTTTCGCGGAACTCCTGATCAGCGTGGGGTTGCAAAATGCACATTGGCAGAGAAGCCTGAACTGAAATGGGAATTCGCTTCTCCTGACGGCTGGGTCGCTGGAGTCGCCATTGTTGGTGAGCATGTCTTCGCACCGGCCTTATGCGGTTATCTGTACTGTTTTGATCTCAAGACCGGACAGGAGATCTGGAAGTATCGTTCGATCGAAGACCCGGATCCCAAGAAATTTGCGGCCGGATTTAAAGCGACTCCGTTGATTACCGAAACGATGGTCTACATCGGTGATGAAGATGGCGTTCTGCATGCATTGGAACGAGCGACGGGAAAGAAGAGCTGGGTGTTCGCCAGTGGTGCGGAGATCGCCGGCTGCGTCGCACTGTTTGAAGACAAGCTGCTGTTGGCATCTCATGACAGTTATCTTTACTGTCTGTCGAAGGATGGGCAGGAGGTCTGGAAGTTTCAGACGAATGACCGCATCAATTGTTCTCCGGGAATCGCTGACACGTTCACGTTTCTGGCAGGATGTGATGAGCATCTGCGAGTAATCGATCTGAAGACCGGTAAAGAGTTTCGTGACATGCCGCTGGAGTCGTTCCTGATTGCATCTCCGGCGATCGTGGGTGATTTGCTCTACGTGGGCACTCATACCGGCCTGATTGTCTGCGTGGACTGGCGAAAGGGCGAATTTGTCTGGCGGTATGAGGGGCCTCGCAAGATGCCGTTTCATGCGTCTGCTGCCGTGACGGATGATCTCGTGTTGGTGGGAGGCCATGACAAGCATTTGCATGCAGTCGATCGCGCGACCGGTGTTGCGAAGTGGACCTTCGCGACTCGGGCGAAGATTGAAAGCTCCGGGACGGTCGTGGATCGCCGGATCTTTTTCGGCTCGAACGACGGCAACCTTTATGGTGTCTCCCTGGATGCCGGTGCTGAGGTGTGGAAGTTCAATGCCGGAAAGGGAATCAGTGCGGGAGTCGCGATCGGCGAAGGATGTCTGGTCGTGGGCGAAGATCAGCAGAGTGGTCGACTGCTCTGCTTTGCGTAGTTCAGGCTAATGGCTTGAGGCGGATTCGCCAAAAGATGGCGGCTGTCCGGTTGATTCCAGCACCGACATCCACAGATCGCCGTAAGGATCGACCGTGTTTCGTTGGCGGATGGCCAGTGGAATCGGCACATGCACAAATCGCCCGTGCCATCGACCGACGACCATTTCCGTTCGGCCACACATCGCCGCATGAACAGCGTTGTGCGTGAGTCGTAAGCTGTAAACACTGTCGAACGGATTCGCCGGAACACTGCGAATCAGATAGCTCGGATCAATGTACTTCAGATTTAATTCGATGCCCTGTTCGGCGAAGTGAGCATTGATCCTGTCCTTCAGAAACAGGCCGATATCACCCAGACGGGCGTTCCCGGAAGCATCCGTGGATTTTGGGCATGCCGCAAGCAACGACTGCCCTGCTCCTTCGGCCACGACGATCACTGCATGTCCTCGTCGATTCAGACGCTCCTGCAGGCTGGCCAATAAGCCCTGAGGGCCATCCAGTTGAAATCCAATCTCAGGAATCAAAACATAGTTGGCATCACTTTTGGCAAGAGCCGCATAACAGGCGATGAATCCTGAATGTCGCCCCATCACTTTGACGAGGCCGACTCCATTTGGTGATGAGATGGCTTCTGCGTGTGCTGATCGGATCGCTTCAGAGGCCATCGAGAAGGCCGTCTGAAAGCCAAAGCTCTGATCAATGTACATGATGTCGTTGTCAATGGTCTTGGGGATGCCCACAACGGCAATTCGAAGTCCTCTGTCGGCGATCTCCTTTGTGATCGCCAATGCGCCGCGGAGAGTGCCATCGCCTCCCACGACAAACAGCATGTTGATTCCCATTCGTTCCAGGCAGTCCACGATTTCAACGGGATCCTGCTGGCCGCGCGATGTCCCCAGCATCGTGCCGCCTTCTTCGTTGATGTGACTCACGAGATCCGGAGTGAGTTGCACAACGGGATGGCTATGTCTGGCCACTAGACCCTGATAACCATTGCGAAACCCAGAGATTTTTCTGACGCCATAGCGAAACGTCAGTTCCATCACGAGGGCGCGGATGACGTCATTGAATCCTGGGCAGAGTCCGCCGCAGGTGACGACTCCAGCATGCGTCTTTGAAGGATCAAAGTAGATTTTCTTCCGTGGGCCGGCTGGTTCAAAGCCTGGAAGCTCGTTCGTCGGGACGCCGCGTTCGATGGCCATTGAGGCGATATCGTCGAAAAGCACTCGATCCGACTCATCGACATTGTTGATGGATTGTTTTCGCGCCGCGAGTAATGGTGCCAGCGGCGAATCGACGCGGCACACACCGAGTGACTTCACCACAAAGTCGGCTGATTCCACCATGTTCGGAGTTCCAGTTCAAAAACAGGAGTTGATCATGCTGTACCGGCTGGTGTTCGGGGCACGAAGCATTTTTCACGCACCGCGATTCTCAGCCGAGTGGTTGCACGGATAGGATTCCGCGCCGAAGTTGATCAACCTCGATTAGAGAATGAGCACAGGCTTCGAAAGTCACGGCAAAATTCCATGACTTTCACCGTGCTGCACAGCGTGTGCCGAAACGAGCGGAGCCTCGACTTCGTGAGGCTCCATTTGCGCGTTATTGATTTTTGATCAGACGCGATTTTCTGTGGATAGAAAGTGTGGGGAGTGCGCGGGGATTGCAAGACAGTTAGCAATGGAATGCAACCGAACGGTTGGCAGTTGGTGCTGAATCGATTAGCGTTTGCTGTTACCTGACCCTGAAAGCCCGGATGTTATGTCCTCGCAACGTTGATTGAACCTGGTCGCTGCCGTCCGAGGTTTGTTACTCGTTGTTTGGCAGTACACCATGGCCTCCCGCCTTTTCACACCTCGCTTTGTGAACATCCAGAAAACGGAGACCTGCACATGGTACGATTGCTCTGTTGCATCGCTGCGATGATGTTTTGTTCGGTTCAGGCCGAAGACTGGCCTCAGTTTCGGGGACCAAACTGTTCCGGAGTTTCAACGGCGCAGGGGCCGCTGCCAGATAAGTTCTCTTCTACAGAGCATGTCAAATGGGTGGCGAAGCTTGGCGATGGCATCGGCTGTCCGGTTATTGCTTCGGGACGAGTGTTCACTTCGGCGATGGTCGATGAGAAAACAGTTGGACTTTATGCCTTTGATGCCGTGTCAGGAGAGCAGCTTTGGATGCGATCATGGCCGGTTGGAGATGTGGACGAAATCCATCTGACCAACAGTCATGCGTACACAACGCCTGCTGCAGACGCTGATCGTGTTTACTTTTACTTTACGACGTTGGGCATGGTCAGCGTTGATGCCAAAACGGGTGCCGATGTCTGGCAACAGACTCTGCCGGTTCCCTATTTCGTATTCAAGTGGGGCGCTGGGATGTCGCCGGTTCTGCACGATGGTGTTGTCTATTTTGTGCAGGATGATGATCTGCACCCGGCGATGTATGCCTTCGATTCAAAGACCGGGACAGTTCTCTGGAAGGACGATCGCAATGACATGGCGGTCAACTATTCTCATCCCGTGATCTGTCATACCGATCATGGAGACGAGGTCGTCGTTGCCGGTACCGGACTGCTTGTTGGCTATCATCCTCGTACGGGTGAGCGACTCTGGCAGGCTCGCACTTTGCTGCGGAACATCAAGACGACTCCTGTCTGTCATGATGGAGTGATTTACATCTCGCTGCAGAGCAAGGGCATTGCCAGTCAGTGGCTGGCATCGATCGATCAGGCCGAGACCGGTAACAGCGATAACAAAATCACCAAAGACGAGGTGCAAGCCTTCTTCGGGAAGAGACCGGTTCCAGAGGCCTTTTACAAGAAGACATTCGATCGAGGCGACACTGATAAAGATGGTGATCTTGAAGGCGAAGAATTGGATGTCGCATTCCTTGCTCCGAATAACCGGGCCGGCGCGTCGTTTAGTTCAGAGACCCCGGCCGATGAATTTGTGATGGCGGTGAAAGGTGGCGGACGTGGTGATGTGACCGCGACTCATTTGCTCTGGAAGCATTCCACGAAGCATACCGATCACATTGTCTCGCCACTTGTCGTGAATAATCGAATGCTGCTGGTCAAGGAAGGTGGAATCGCGACCTGTTTTGACACCGCAGAAGGCAAGTCTGTCTTTGGGCCTGCTCGGATCAACAATGCTGCGAATTATTTCGCGTCGCCGGTGTATGGCGACGGGAAGATTTACATCGCCAGTGAGAACGGCAGCATTGTAGTGTTGCAGGATGCTCCGGAACTGAAGATCCTTGCCGTGAATGACATGGGCGATCCCGTTCTGGGATCACCTGCCATTGCTGATGGTGCATTGTTCGTGCGAACACGAAAACAACTGTTGCGGATCCAGTAGGTTGGGCGTGTTCCGGGCGACTGTTTTCGAAGTCTAATTGATACCCGTAAATTCGTTCGTCCTCAACTCGTTTGCAATAGATAGCCCCGGCGTCGGGGATCACTGTTCCGGATTTGTTGCCGGAGCTGTCCACAATGACTCTTGAAATAGAAATCGGCGTAACGGAAGTCTCATGAGAAAAAGTAAGACGCTCGCCAAGATTCGTCGGAACGAACCTGTTCGCATGTGTTGCCTTGGGCACTACATCCCGGCCTTTATCAAGCAGGCTGCCCATTTCGGTTTTGACTGCATCTGGCTGGATCTGGAGCATCGCAGCATGCCTGATCGCGATGTCCAGAACCTTCTGACGCATTCGCATCTGCACGATATCGACATCATGCTGCGTCCGCCAACGCTCGAAAAGACGCGGCTCTATCGATATCTGGAAGACGGAGCGACCGGGCTCATGATTCCTCTTGTCAACACCGCAGAGAAAGCTCGGATGCTTGTCGATGCTGTCAAGTTTCCTCCGATCGGTGATCGAGGTCTTGATGGAGCGGGACTCGATGCCGATTACATGGTTGATGGTGCTGACGTCTTTACGTCGGAAGCGAACCGGGAGACATTTCTGGTCGTTCAGATTGAGACTTTGGAAGCCGTCAACAACATTGAAGAGATCGCTGCTGTTCCAGGTCTGGACGGTGTGTTTATCGGTCCCGGTGACCTCGGGCTTCGACTTAAGCTTAGCGACGGTTCGATGACCATGGAGAAGTGCTTCGAGAAGGTTGCTGCCGCCTGCAGCAAGAACGGCAAGGCCTGGGGCGCGCCGGCTGGAACTCCTGAGATCCTGAAGCAGCGACATCGTCAGGGCGGACAATTGATGAATCATGGGGGCGAGTTTGGTGCGATCATGAGAATGCTGCAGGAATGCTCTGCAGCGTTTGATGCGGCCGAATAGCATCCAAATAACATTGTTGTTCGCCTGCTCAGGAAGTGTCATGAAACTTCAGAACAAAGTTGCACTCATTACCGGTGCTGGCCGAGGAATCGGCAAAGGGTGTGCGATCCAGTTGGCGATGAACGGTGCGGAGGTTGTCATCAACGATCGCCCCGGCAGCACTGATTTGCAGACGACTGTTGATGAGATTCGTGGGCTAGGAGGCGTTTGCCATCCGATCGCAGCAGACGTGTTTTCGCGAGCGGGCTGTGAAGACTTGTTTAGTCAGATGATGTCAGCAGTGGGACGCGTTGACATTCTGATCAGCAATCCCGCGTATAGTCGTCGAGGAGCCTTTCTGGATTATACGCCCGAGGATTTCGAACGCACGATTCAGGGCACGCTGACCAGTGGCTTTCATATGAGTCAATTGGTCAGCCGGCAAATGGTGGCTCAGGGGCGTGGCGGCAAGATCGTGTTCATCTCAAGCGTTCAGGCGGAAATGCCCATTGGCCTCTGCGTGGCTTATGGTGCAGCGAAAGCTGGACTGAATCACATGATGAGATCCATCGCGGTGGAGCTTTGTTCGCATCGCATTAATGTCAACGCCATCGAGCCCGGATGGATCGACACTCCTGGTGAGCATGTGACTTTCTCGGAAGAAACGATCGCAGCCGAGGGGCAAAAACTTCCCTGGGGACGATTGGGGTTGCCGGAAGACATTGGTCGAGCCGCTGTGTTCCTTGTTTCGGACGATGCTGACTATATCACAGGTTCTGTGTTGCCGGTCGATGGCTGTTTTCGATTCAAGGATTGCCGTGTTGAACTGGTTCCACAGGTGCAGGTTAAGTCATGACGGTTTCTCTGCGACAGTTTCGGTTTCAGAACGGCCCCGCTGCTCCTCATCTGTTGATTACTGGGGGAGTTCACGGGGATGAATTTGAACCCATCGCGGCTATCACGACATTGATCCGAAGTTTTCGCACGGACGATTCAGCGGTGCAGGGTTTTCGAGGCACCGTGACGCTGGTGCCGATTGTCAATGAGTCGGCTTTTTTGCGAGGCCATCGATGTGGTGAGGACGGCAAAGATCTTGCAAGAACTTGCCCCGGTCGTGCAGACGGAACTATCACTGAGCAGACTGCCTGGGCGTTGAGCGAACTGATTCGTTCGGCAGACTATTACGTCGATCTGCATACAGGCGGAACAGAGCTTTCGGTTTATCCGCTTGCTGGTTACGTCATGCATGCCAATGAGCAGGTTCTTCTCGATCAGCGGAGAATGGCGAAGGCGTTTAATTTGCCGGTCATCTGGGGGACATCACCACATCTGGAAGGGCGTAGTCTTTCGGTCGCTCGTGATTGCAATGTGCCCGCGATTTATTGCGAGTATCTCGGCTCAGCCACCTGTCTCGCCGCAGGGATTGACGCCTATGTCGACGGTTGCCTGAACGTCATGGCTGAATTGAAGATACTTGATCGAGCAGCGCCTCTCGATCGAGTTGCTTACGTCGTGGAAGATACGAATCCTGGTTCTGGCCATATGCAGGTTTGTAATCCGGCGCCCTGCACTGGTTACTTTCACACGTCGCTCAAACCTGGAGATCGAATTCGGTCCGGGGATGTTATGGGCATCGTGATACCGCTGGATCAGACCGAACCGAAGCCCATCATTGCGGAACAGACTGGAATTGTTCTTGTCCTCCGCACATTTCCCCGAGTGCAGCAGGGTGACTCGGTGGGCGTCATTCTGGACGTGTGATGTCTGCCTACGAGCGGTCCCGGCAGAATTCAAATCTGCCGAAAGTGCATCACAATTGCAAATGCCGCCAATCCTACTGTTCAGAGCCATGTACTACTGCCAAATTTTGCCGGAATCCAACGGTTCGGTGCTGGATGTGATTGTTCATTTTTTTTGATTCTTCGGCGTCCTCAATTCAAATTATCGGGCAGTGAGTGTCTGGCTATTATTGTGAAGCGTGACAAAGCGTGAAGCACCAAATGGTCTTCCTTTTCTGCGCCCACTCTGACGATTCACGGAGAATTAGCCATGGTGAACACAAACAGTTTAAGCCGAAAGGCAACCAGGAAAATCGACTTGCGGCTGGCGAAATGTGAGGGTACTAATACAGAGCGATATCCTCATCGAATTCAGTCTGCGATCACGCGACAACGTCTTGTGTCTATCACAGGGACGACAGACGACGATCTGCTCGACCAACTGCTTGATCTGGGATTCAACGAAGACAATCTGGAGGCCATACGATATGCGCCGATTGCTGAGGTTGCCTGGGCGAGCGGTAAGGTGACTCAGTTTGAGCAGGTGTTTGCAGTCAGTGCTGCACTACAATCGGACATGCTTAGCGTTCCTGCTGCATTTGATTTGTTTCAATCCTGGCTGGCGAGACGTCCGGAAAAGGTCCTGTGGTCTGCCTGGGAACATTACACTCTGGATCGTCTGGCTCGTTCAGAGCAGGCGAGAGATCGGGAGTTCGGTCGACTGCTCTACGAGATCGCCTCCCGTGTCGCGTTGGCGTCCGGAGGGTTGCTGGATCAGGGCGAAATCTGTGTTGCTGAGCAGCGTGTGCTTGATCGAATTGCTCGGGTCTACAGTTGTGTTCAGTAACCAATCTTGTAGCCGGATGATTTGTTCAGTGTGTCAAACTTTGTTTTGATTTAAACGTGGGCGGGCAGTGAGATGTTTGTTCATCTCACTGCCCGATCACGTATCAAGTAGTCCGAAACCTCGCAAAACCTTGTTAGAGCGATCGGGAGGATTCTTCAGTGGACGGGGCCGATGGTTTGTTCCGCCGGATCGAACGGACGACTCCTGTGAGTAACGTGATGACCGTTAATGGAATCACAAGCCCCAGCATCAGTAGAGCATAAGTGCGATGGTACCCCGGAACCATCTCTGCGATCACAAATGTTGCCGTGTAGGCAAAGTAGTACGCGAGGAACAGGACTCCGTTCCAGCGAGAGATGATGTGTCCGATAAAGAAGACCGGCAGACAGGCTGCTGCGACTGCAATCATTACGGGAATATCCATTGTCAGAGCAGCCGCCGTGACTTTGACTCCACCCGGCGCGACGGCGCTTGAGATTCCAAGTACAGCCAGAATATTGAAGATGTTGCTTCCCACAACATTGCCCACAGCAATGTCGCGTTCCCCGCGAATGGCCGCCATAATAGACGTGGCAACCTCCGGCATTGAAGTTCCCGCGGCGACTATTGTCAGTCCAATAACAAGTTCCGAAACCCCCAATGCTCTGGCGATTACGATGGCGGAGTCGATAAACCAGTGAGATCCCGCGACAAGAAGTCCAAGGCCTCCGGCAACCAGAGCAAGATTCACAGCGACTCGTTTCAGGTTCCCCGGTTCCTTCGCGTTTCCGAACTCCTTCTCATACTCCGCTTTGATTGCGGAAGACTCTCTGCGACTGGTGATCACCGCCAAAGCGGTGTAAGCGATTGCGCCCCCAACCAGCAAGAGGCCATCCAGTTGTCCGATAGCTCCATCGAAAGCCATCGCATAGACAAGGAGTGAAATAGCAATCATCAGTGGTACATCAATGCGGATGAGCTGCTGCGAGACTCGCAAAGGTACAATCATGGCTGACACGCCAAGAATGAACAACACATTGAAGATATTGCTCCCCACCACATTGCCGAGCGCAACATCAGGTTGACCTGCCAGGGACGATTGAACACTGACCACCATTTCAGGCGCACTCGTGCCGTAGGCGACGACCGTTAATCCTACAACCAGCGGTGAGATCCCCATCGCCATCGCGAGTCGAGATGCACCGCGAACCAGAAGTTCAGCCCCCACCGTCAGGACAATAAGCCCCAGCACCAACATCAGAATAACCATTGAATACACCTGAATCCCGTCGGCGGAGCGACGGATCTACTGTACACCCGTCGCTCCGCCGACGGGAATTTGTCGCACCGACTCGCAGCTACTGGGACTTCTTAACCTGATTCCCAACCGGCTTCGCAGATTTCATCTGCAGGAGTTCCACACCCAGACAGAATGCCATCGCGAAGTAGACATACCCCTTGGGGATTTTCTGGTGAAAGCCCTCGGCCACCAGCAGCGTGCCAATGAGCAATAGAAATGAAAGAGCCAGAATTTTGAGGGCGGGATGACGTTCGATAAAGCTAACGATGGCTTTCGAGAAGATCAGCATCACGACCACGGAGATTGCAGTGGCAGCAATCATGATCGGAATTGGATTCTTCAATCCTTCCGTCATACCGACGGCGGTAATCACGGAGTCGAGGGAGAAGACAACGTCTACGATTAACACCTGAATCAGGACGGCTTTCAATGTGGCCACGCCCGTTGCGGCCGATTCCGGATCACTGGCGTGTTCAATCTTGCGATGGATCTCGTAGGTCGCCTTGCCGAGCAGGAACAGTCCTCCCAAAACTAGAATGATGTCCTTGCCGGAGAAACCTGTGCCGAAGAGGGAAAAAAGCGGCTGGTTCAGCTGCATCACCAGGCCGATCGCAAGAACCAGAATCGCGCGTGATGCCACCGCAAGTGTCAGTCCCATTTTGCGGGCATAGTCCCGCTGAGACTCAGGCAGTTTGCCCGCAAGGATGGCGATAAAGATCACATTGTCGATTCCCAGGACAATCTCCAGAGACGTCAACGTGAACAAGGCGATCATCGCCTCCGGTGAGAAGAATTCCATCATTGCTTAGTTCGTTCAAAAAGTGTTGAGAGTGTGGAAGGAGGGGCATCATCTGGTTCTTTGAGGTCAAGTGGGCTGATAACGTCTGCTATGCCCGCGCTGGAGGCGCGTGCCATTGTGGACGGATGGCCTGAGCTTGTCGGCTCACGGTCTCGAATGGCTTCCTCCGTTCCCAGTCGAGCAATCCGAGTTGCCAGAAGACCATCCATCGCTGTCGGCATGTCTCGCAGATCGCCAGTCGAAAGCGCGTGAGCAAACTCCCAGTGCATGCCGGAGAAGTTTTTCTCCGGATGCCATGCGAGCCATTGAGTGCCGTGAGAGTTTCGCAGCTCGAACGAATGCTCTTCGCGGTTATAGCGAATGACTCCGTCCGACCCGATCAATTCGTACTGAAAGTGCGTACGCGGCTCGCGAGATGTCGCGTTGTAGGAAAAGCTCATCTCGACCATCGTATGTGCTCCACAGGCGTGCCCCATGTGCAGGTACAGATGATCGGGCGCCTGATAGTCTTCGACCCAGACGCCGATGCCGCGTTGCCATTCCACTTCAGATCCCAGCCACCAGCGAGCCAGGTCGATCTGGTGAACGCCGCAGTCGACCATCGGCCCACCTTCCAGCATTCGACCAACACGGAGTGGGCTGGCAATACGTTCGCCCTTTTCGTTCCAGCTCCATTTGCCATGCAGGTTCCAGAGATAGTTCAGCCGCAAGGCACGAACTTCCCCGATCTCGCCATTTCTGATGAGTCGATGTATCTCCTTTGCCGAGCCACTGAATCGATATGTAAAACCAGTGCAAAGCATCAGTCCTGCTTCGTCCATGACTTTGATCATCTGCAGGATGTCAGCCTCATTCATGGCGAGAGGCTTTTCGCAAAGGACATGCTTTTTGTACCTGGCGGCGTCCAGCACGTTGGCCAGATGAAACGGGGCCGGAGTGCAGATGACAACGGCATCGATATCCGATTCCCAGAAGGCCTGTTGCGTGGGAAAGGCGTGAGGAATCTGGAACTTCGCCTGCATGGCCAGAGCTCGGTTCCAGCTGATGTCATAAACGGCATGCAGATGAATGCCGGCAACATGCTTGAGTGCTGGCAAATGCCCCAGCTCTGCAATCATTCCACATCCGAGGACACCAATTTTCTTCCCGCTCATTTCCTACATCTCTTACTGTTCAAAACCTTCTGACATTGACTACTGCCCCGACATTGAAGTGCCCTGCGAATCGCGAAGGCGGTCGAGCCGCCGCGAGATTGCAAGGGCCGCGCGATCGGCGGTCTCGGCAATCACGGCTTCGACGGAGCCGCCCTTGCCTTCCACCAGCAGGTCTCCTTTGCCATGCAGCACAATCTTCATTCGGCACTGAAGATCATCGCCCCCTTTCGGCCCATTGATGTCATTAAGCGAGACTTCGACGCTTCGAATCTGGGCAGAGAATCGATCGAAAGCGAACTGCAGGCAGCGATCAACATGTTCCTGCTGGTCTGCTGTCATTCCTACGTTTCTATCCAGTATCTGCATGTCCATTGTTAATCTCTCCATGTCCACTTCTGTTTTGAAATCAAGCACCTGAAAATTCAACTCTGCAACACTCTATCCCTGTTTCGAAAATTGACTAATCTAAACTAAACGTTTTAAACATTGATTTATGTGAAGTGTTGGTGGCGCGGTGTTTTATGCCTCAGGTGTTAATTTCACGGTAGTCAATGCGTTGATTTAATGAATCACGTTGACGTATACCATGAATTTGTTGCCGATCTGGCGTTCCCCGGAATCGTGCTCCATGAAGATCGCAGATAAGGACTGGGCTGAGCGGGAGGTAGCGATGCGAGAAACGTCAGGATTTCGCTGCAGACGTTTGTCGTTTTGCTGGAGAGCGATCTCTGATCGTCATGTCGTGGTAATTGTTGTTCAGGTTCTCAGCTTCACGTGAAGGTGTTTCGATGAAGCGCCCTGTTTGCGATGCAAACCTGCAGATGACTGAAAGGTCAGGCGTTGCAATTGACTATTGCCCGTCCTGCCGTGGTGTTTGGCTTGATCGTGGTGAGCTTGACAAGATCATCGAACGGTCGGCTCAGGTTTCTGATGTGGGTCGACTTTCAGCAGATCGCGATCGCCATTACGACTCAAATGATTCATCATTCTCAAGGGAAGCTTCGCAACCAGGAAAGCGAGAATCGTTCTGGAGTGAGCTGTTCGATTTCGGATGATGGGGAAAAAAGGGGCTAGGTACGTTTCTGACACCTTTCCTGTCCTGCAAACCAATAACGCAGAGCGACGCCGTTGCCAACAGCGACTGGCCATTGGTGCTGCCAGTTCGCCGTCCTGAATATCGGCAGGGTCGCACAGCCCGGATGGGCAGTGTTGCGAAGCAACAACAAACAGAAGTTTGCACGTCGAATTTTGATGGCCTGCGGGCTTCCAGATGAAAGCCCGCACAGAGTCTTCTTGAGGCTGCGGCACACGGCTACTGCGTGGAGGTGCCACCCAACTTCTCGGGCCGAGATGAGTGAAGTCAAGAGTTCTTGCAACATCGATCGATCTCACGTCGATCGCATCGGAGCGTCCGGCGCTGTTGTGGCCGGTCTTCAGGCCACGCCCCTTGTTGCTGGTCCTACTTGTTGGGCAAGAATTGTGAGCAAACCTTGAACCGCCTCAGAACGAACATTCATTGAGCGTGGCCGTGGGTAGATCCGGGATCAAACAATGTAGCCGTCTCGCTCCGCCGAGACGAGCCTTGCAGTATCCTGCGTTCAGCCATCTGGCCCGTAGACTCCCACGACGCGTTCACACAAAGCGGCCTGCATTGCGTATTGCCGACAAATGATCAAAGGCTCGTCTCGACGGAGCGAGACGGCTACTTTAGTCTGTACGGAATCACGCTGGGTGGCACATCCTGGAGAGTCTGTGTTGCGAAGCAACAAGAAGCACAGGTTCGCAGGCTGAATTTACATTGTGCGCTGGCTTCCGGATGAGAGTCGTCACTGAAGCTTCTCGTACCTGCGGCACACACCCACTGCTTGGAAGTGCCACTGGCGAAGAAGACACGGCGTTTGGTTCAGAAATCATTTCAGCTGACTGGCAAAAGCTGACGTCCGTCAAGTGCATGGAACCTTATCTTTGTGGTATCTGTTTTCTCTGGAACGTCGAACGAACCATCAGCTTGTTTCAACACCAAAGACGACACCTTGTCCCACGCTATCGACACGCTCATCTCTTCAAAGAATCTTTCATCTCGCTTGGATAATGTTATGCTTGAACGGGTTTTGAAATGACCTCAAAGGAGCTTCCATGACGCCGAATCTCATATGCGCGGAGCTTGTCTTCACAGAAGACGGCATAACGGCTGCAGAAGTGTGGGCTTTGCTGCTCGTATGGATCTCGGAGAACGCAAGTTCTGTTGAGCAAGTTAAGCTTCACGGGACGCCAATGGCTGCGAAAGATATCGCTGCGTCAATTTCGAAATACAATTCGCATACATTTGATATCCAGTACAAGCACTGCGATTTGACTTTTGCCATTGTGACGCAGTATGGGATTTCGTGTCTGCTTTTGTCGGGATTCCCCCAAACAGAACTTCTTGAAATTGTCGAGCAATTCGCTGCGGAAGATTCGTTTATTCAAGCGAGACTTTTCGATGGGGAGTACGAATACTGGGAGAATGCCTCCGATCCTGTCGAATTCAGTTCAAGAAATCGAACATTCGACGGGCGGAAATTACGCTCCAACGGCCTCCCGTTTCCTCTAGAGAAACAGGTCGTCGATACGTCGATGAATTTGGGAAGGCGAGTTCTGAAAAAAGGATTTGTGGAGTCGATAGGTCACATCATCTGGCTCGGCCAAAAGTTCTGGGAACATACAAAACAAGTGAGAGCATTCCCTCAATGGCTCAGTTCAATTGAGTGTCATAAAGGCTACGATCGGATACTGATCCGTACAGCGCCATTTTCTGAGCACGAACGGGATGCAAGCCTCGCAAATCGTGTCCGAGATGCTCTTTTTAAGAATGAGACGTAGTAAAGACCTTTTGCAGTAAACGGCGGCCTGTGACTTCGATACCAAGGGCGAATCGGCTCGCAATCGCGGCCTTGATGGCTTCTCCGACCGCTGGGCGGCACAGCCTGGAGAGGCTGTGTAGCGGAGCAACAAGAAACACAGGTTTGCAAGTTGAATTTTCATGGCACGCTGGCTTCCAGAAGAGAGTCCTCACTGAGGCTTCTTGTGCCTGCGGCACTTCCACTGCCTGAACGTGCCACCCTGTGACTGAATTGTGCAAAATCAGTTCAGCACTTTGTGCATCAGAGTTGTAATGTCGAAGTTCTCCGGAAGGGCGTTTCGCAACTCTTCGGTGCCGTAGATGCGGACTTTCTTGACGCAGTCGTCGAACTGTGTTTTTGCCATGGAATCAACGATCGGCGATAACTCACGAAGTGGCCGGTATTTCTTTTCAGACGCGGTGTAAACCTGAACGTTGAACTCCACTTCTCGATGCTGCGGCGGGGCGTCGATCAGGACGTCGAGACGGCCGGTTTCGAGACCCGCGACGTGACCCAGTTCTTTCGATAGCCTTGATGAGATAACAGCCAGCTCGGAAAACGGCTTCTGACGCATGGCTCGATAGAGCGGTTCCTGATGGAAGACGCTAAACTCGGCGATCCGTTTGTGGATTCGTCGTCGATTTCCGAATAAGCCGTCCGTCAAAGTCTGGACGTCAGTTCCTTCAGCGGTTTGCTTCAGGATTCGGATCAGCTCCGGTTCCGTTAAGCGAAATAGAGTGGCGATATCCAGCTTTGGCAGTAGCTCAAAAAATGCACGGGCGAACATGGTTGTCGCAGCGCGCACAGCATGGTGCCAGTAGACCTCGGAGAACATCACATACCGAGCAAACACCATCATCTCTGCGGCCGTGCGGCCCTTGGATGTAATCGCCAGACCATCTCCCGCTTCGTTGACGATCAGCGAATTCATCAGGCGATTGCGATCGAAGTGTTTTCCGTATGGCACGCCGCAGTGCTGGCTATCCCGAACCAGGTAATCCATCTTGTCGATGTCGATTGGCCCTGACAGGATAGAGCGACGAAGTCGATTGCTTGGGGAGTTGTCTCGTGCGACGAGGACATCCAGCACTTCGTAGGGTTCGATCTTCCATTCTTTTCGCAGTACGTCACCCAGTTCGGTTCCGGGACGCAGGAACTCGCGTGCATAGTCCTCGTGCGGTGGAAGCTGCGGCAGTCCCAGATCCTCAATCGGATGGCAAAACGGCCAATGGCCGATGTCATGCAACAACGCAGTAACGATCAGGATTTCTGCGTCACGCACAGAGACTGTTCTTGCGAACCGCTGATCTCTGCCAAGTTGCCACAGATATTTCAAAGCGTTGTGATAAACACCAAGAGCATGTTCAAAACGAGTATGAGTAGCGCCGGGATAAACACGGGAAGCAAGAGCGAGCTGCGTGACGTGGGCCAATCGCTGGAACTCCGCCGAATCCACAATGGCACGCACGCGAGGCGTGAAAGGCACATCCTGTTCGACAGGAATGCGGATCACTCCGAACGAATCGCCGGACTGAGATAGCTCTGGTATGGAAGAGTAAGGGTGCATCATGGTTCCGCATTCTGAATGCCCATGGGCTACTTGAAAACCCCGGCCACTTGTTTTCTGGCACGTTCAACAGAATCCACGACCGCCTGAACGTACTGCTCATCGGAAAACGGACTCATGATATAGGACTTCAAAGCGACGACTGGCTGGCCATAGTCTGTTTCTCGAAACCGATCGGTCATCGAGATGACCACTCCATCGCCTCGCAGCGCTTCGGCATGCATGGCCTGAAATACCTGTCGGTTGTAGTCATTGAACCGATGCAGTTGAGCCGCGTATCTGGCATCCGTCTGTTCCAGCTTTGGCATTTCAAAGGTATCGACGTCGTCCGGATAGACTCGGAACAGTGTCACCGGGCCAAAGTTTTCCGGATTCATGACACTGATGGCGGGTTGAGCCGTCAGCCGATTTCTCAGCGTTTCGGCCATCGTTACGAGGTGTCCCAATAACGTTCGCAGGCCCGATTTTCCAAGCAACTGCAAGGCCCCAAGAGCTGACATAGGACCACAGCCTGATCGACTGGTCTCCAGAGTAAACTTGCCCGGGTTGTAATCGCCCGATTGAAACAGGTACGGAGTTGTCGACTGATCTCGAGTTAACATCTTTAGGTCTCTGGCATCCTTCACAAAGAACGCGCTTGAGACGTAAGGTGCAAAACCTGTCTTGTGATAATCCACACCGATCGAATCTGCGAAGTGTAGTTGGCGTATACGGCGATTGGCTCCGGCGAGTGCTCGCAGTGTGCGATCCGGGAACTGAAGCGGATTCTGAGCAAAGTCGTAGTCGCGAAACACACTCCAGGCCCAACCGATTACGGCATCAGCGTGAAGATGGGGCACGTAGTCGAGCGAAAACTCGTGAACAAGTTCATCGCGAAGCTCGCGGATCTTTTCAAGATGATCGAGCCCAAAGGCATCGGTTGTTCCCATCGTGGCCACGATGCAGGCAATACGGCGTCCTTCCTTCAACAAACGGCGCAGTTCGCTTTCCAACAAGCACGTTCGAATTTCATTGTTCGGAGCTGTTGGAATTTTGACAACGCTGTTGGCACCGAGGCCCAGCCATGATGCCGCCGTCTTGTTCGCGTAATGAGCCTGGTCTGAACAAACCACAACGGGCATATTGCCGAGGATGCCGTTCTGCATGGCTCCCGGAACAGCTTTCTCGATGCCCAGGCGGATCGCATAGAGCAAAGTTCCGGTGCCGCCGAAAGTAAAAATCCCACCCGACAAATTCGGATCATAGCCCATCAGACGAGCTGTCATGCTGATGGCTTCTGCTTCGGCCAATGCCACGCCTCGGCTGGCTTCCTCACTGCAAAGGTTGGGATTGTAGATAGCCGGCAGCAGCGTCCCAAGAATTCCCGGGATACACGGAGGATTGATCACGTTTACCTGAGATCGTGGATGTCCCCAGATAAACATCCCCGCGAGATGATCGACGAGATTTCTGGACACCAGTTCGACAGTACTCATCTCGTCCGGAACGCAGGCCGCAGTGGCTTTTGAGAAGTCGATTTCCTGAGGCTCTCCCAGTATCGGACGCTGCGACTTCATTGCGTCGACGCGGTCCAATGCTCGCAGGACCGAGAAAACGAACCACGCATCGTGCTCCTGATCCGAAACCGGCTGAGGAAACGCTCGCCGAAGCACATTCAGATTGTCTCGATACTGGGGCATAAGGATTTCATCCGCTCACGCAATTTCTCTGGGGTCGTTCGACTTTCTTTAGCGGCTTTCAGTGCGTACGATCAACCGGTCGAAGTCTGGTTCCTCCAAGTTTTGCAGAATGAATCATGAACGCAGTTTCAGAAGTCCTGACTCTGGGGCGAAATATTACCCTCTTCCCCGTGATTCACGGGAGCGGCGATTTTGCGGTCGAAGTTCGTCGCTTAATGCTCGCGCAGAAATTTGCGTGCCTTGCCGTTCCTTTGCCGCCGTCGTTTCAGACTGATGTGGAGGCTGCGGTCGAGCGTTTGCCCTGCGTTTCTGTGGTTCTCCAGCGCCAGCCGGTTCAAACATTTTCGTCGACGACAACCGATTTTGAAACGGGTGCAGAAGAAGAGGGGGACGATGAACTGCCGGAAGCCAGTTATGTCCCCATCGATCCCTGTCAGCCGGTGATCGCAGCGCTGCGAATTGCGCGGCAGGAACGCATGGTTCGCGCCTTCATCGACATCGAAACGGATCAATATATTCCTCGAGAAGCGTCCTTGCCGGATCCGTATGCTCTGAAGCGAGTGCGGCCGGAGCAATTCGCCGCTGCAGTGCTGCCAGCGTTGCCAGCTCCTGAGGATGAAGATCAGTTCCGGCGAATCCATTGGATGGCCAGTGAGTTGCATCGTTTGTCGGCACAGCATGAGTCGGTTTTATGCCTGTGCAATATTATGGACTGGCCGTGGCTGCGTGATGCCTTTAACAGCGCGGTGGAACGCCCTGCTCCGCCGACATGGTCGGAGACACCGACAGAATCGTTTGGAGTCTCGGCCAGAACACTCACGTTTATGCTGGGAGAACTGCCCTTCATTACCGGACTCTACGAGAAGGCTCGGTTTGAACTGGATGATGATGAGAATCTGTCGATTGATGGAATCAAATCGTTGCTGCTTCATGCTCGGGATCGTTACCGAGACGAATTCAAATCGCGTGCTCGTCGAATCACGCCTCAACTGCTGATGAACTGCCTGAAGTACATTAGGAATTTGTCGTTGATTGAGCGACGGTTTACGCCCGATCTCTATACGTTGGTTATTGCTTCTCAGCAGACGGCAGGCGACCAATATGCGATCCACGTCGCAGAAACGGCTCGCGACTATCCGTTTGCACCAAGTTCTGAATTGCCGGAGATCCGGTTCGGGATTGATCGAACTATTTTGCCGGATGGTTCAGAGTTGCGACCTGTTTGCCGGTTGCCGGGACACCCTGTGGTTTGGCGAAGTTGCCGTTTGAACGCTCGCCCTGACCGCCGCACCAAAGTGGAGTGGCAGAAGTCCTGGAATCCGTATGGTCAGTGCAGCTGGCCTCCGGAAGATGTCGCGATCGAAAACTTTCGGACTCATGTGAAAAACGTTGCTCTGGATTTGATCGGCAATGATCTCGCGAGGACCGAGAAGTTTTCTGCCAGCATGAAGGACGGGCTGGATATTCGGGAAACGCTGCGAAACTGGCATCTGGGTGAACTGCACGTCAAAGTCTTCCCGCCCGCTCGAGGAAAAATCGATTGCGTTATTATGCTGTTTGATTCGCCGGCGGATCCTCGTGATTATCCATGGCGAATTACCTGGCATGCCGAGAACCACGATGAGTCGACGTTGTCGTTGTTTGCGACGAACTTTACTGACGACATGATTGGTCCCGGGATCGCGCTGGCTCGATATGGTGGTTGTATGTTTCTGTTTCCGCCGCGACCGGTTCGTGATATCTGGCGTGATCCGCAGTTTGATTTCGTCGACACGCTGGAAGAGCGATTGATCGCTGCCGGACTGCACTATTCAAACGAACGGCATATTGCGCTGATGAGTCATTCACCGCCGGGCGCGGGATGGAGAAGGCTGGCCAGTAAATACAAAAAGAAGATTGTGCATGTGCCCATGAATCGATTTGGTGCGGCCACGATTGAAAAGTTGAGGATGTTCCACGTTCTCAATGGTCACCACATCCGTTCGTTTGCGGAACATTTTATTCGGAAGCCGTAAGGAGCGGGTGTGCCGTGCGAAGGTCATGTTGCTCTGCATCAAGTCTGTCTTGATTCAGATATGGCATGTCTGGTGCGACAACGTATTAATACCCGGCGGGCTGGCCGTTTTTGCGAGGATCGCTGCCCCCGGATGGTTTGCCGGAATCCAACGCAGCTGCCTGTGTTGCTGCCAGCGAGCTGCTGCTTTTGACAACATGCCCAAGTGCTGTCAGTGAATCGCCTGCCGCTTTCTTAAGTGATGGCTCCAGCAGCAATTCATTGGGAGACCATTGGTGATGAAAGCGACTGGCCGAGACAGCATCAGCGGCCGACATTTCGAACACAGTGTGATTGAGAAGGCTCTGGAGTGTTGCGGTGATAATTCGTGGTCCTCCAGAAGCGCCGCAGGCATAGGTCGCTTTGTGATCTTCCACGACGAGTGTGGGGGTCATGCTGCTGAGCGGTCGTTTGCCAGGGGCAATGACATTGGCCTCACTCTGAATCAATCCGAAGGCGTTTGGCTTGCCGGGATTGGCCGTAAAATCGTCCAGTTCATTGTTCAGGATGATCCCATACTCCGGGACCACGAGAAAGCTGCCGAATGTCAGATTGATCGTCTCTGTGCAGGCAACTGCGTTACCATCCGCATCCATAACGGAGAAATGGCTGGTTCCTCCATCGGAGTTGAGAAAGAAACGACCGTATTTTTCCGGGGCCAGAGTACTCGTCATTGAAACGTGTTCTGCAATGTCGCGTGAGTAATCTCGGTTCAGGAGCCTGTCTATTGGCACCTCAACGAAGTCCGTATCTCCAAGAAACTCCGCGCGATCAGCGAAGGCATGTTTAAGAACTTCTGTTACAACGTGGACATAGTCCGCACTGTTGTGCTGCAGTGATTTTAAGCTCTTTTGCGACAGAGTTTCCCACTCTTCCAGAGCCTGCAGAGTTTGCAGCAAAGCCACTCCTCCGCTGGACGGTGGTGGCATCGTGATGATCTGCTTGCCGTGAAATTTTGAAACAAGAGCGTTGCGTTCGGTCGGCTGATAGGCTGCCAGATCATCTGTAGAAAAAATGCCGGATTCTGCCGTGATCGTCTGCGCGACAGCAACGGCGACTGGGCCTTTGTAGAACCCCGCCGCGCCGTTTGCGGCGATGGCTTCCAGAGTCTTGAGTTGCGGAGAATAAAATTTGTCGCCGATCTGCCACGGCTTACCATCATTCAGGTAGAGCTTCTTCAGAAGTTTGAATCTTTCTTCATAGCCAGCATGACTTTTGAGTTTGTTAAGGGTCGTTGCCTGAACCTCCTGGTCATGTTGATCGATCGGGACACCATTTTTACAGAGATCGATCGCTGGCTGCACAAGGCGAGCGATCGGCATAGTGCCGTATTTCCTGGCGGCATAACACAAGCCGGCCACGTTCCCTGGCACTCCCACAGCTTTACCACCTCGAACACTTGGTGGTTCGGGAGACGTATCATCTTCTTGCAGTGCAGTGGCGGTCGCACCGGCCGGTGCTCGTTCTCGATAATCAAGTGCCACAGCTTTTTGCTGATCGGCGTCCCAGATCACCATGAAACCGCCGCCACCAATTCCGCAACTGGCAGGTCGGACCACAGACAATGCGAACGACGTGGCGACAGCGGCATCGACAACGTTGCCGCCTTCGCGAAGAATACGAGCGCCTGCTTCACTGGCCGCCGTATGGTCCGCGGCAACCACAGCTTTTGAAAACGACGTCTGTTGCGCAGATGCCTGTTGAGCCTGAGTCCAGCTTATTGCAACGGACGCGGCTGTGAGAAAAACGATCCTAACACGATCAACGCGATTCACAGTGTCGTCTCCCTGAATCACAGACATACCCAACAAGCCCAGCACAGGATGTGCAGAAGCCATGGGTGTGTATTGTGAACAGAGAATGCCCGTATGTCGATCAGACAGTCAACAAGGCTAATTCAAGGAGCGTTTTCGTCAGATCAGTTCTTCGATCGGTCGACCATTTTCGATCATGTAGGTCGGTCGGCCCGATTGATTTGTAAACTGAATTCGCTTGTCAAAGTCGAGTACATGGAAGACAGTCGCCATCAGGTCCTGAGGAGTAATTGGAGTCGTTTTGGGGACGTCAGCTTTCTCGGCCGACTCACCCACGACCTGACCCATCTTTAGTCCACCACCGGCGAACGCCAGGGTACTGAGCGGAGCCCAGTGATCTCGCCCTGAAGAGCCATTGATCTTTGGCGTGCGGCCAAATTCTCCGCTGATCACCAGCAGGACATTCTCCAGCATTCCTCGCTGATCGAGATCTTCAACCAGGGCTGAGACAGCTCGGTCAACTTCCGGGCCGCGACGATCCATCTCCTGTTTGATATTGCTGTGCATATCCCAGCCTCCATGCTGCAGCGTCACAAAACCGCAGCCTGCTTCGCAGAGTCGACGTGCCTGAAGCATTTGTTCGCCAAGGCCTTTTCCGTATCGATCGACAACGCGAGGATCTTCGTACTTCAGATCGAATGCCTGCTGAGATCGGCTGAGGATCAAATTGAATGCCTGTTCTTCAAATGAGTCCAAGCCTTCCATCAGACCCTTGCGATCGATGTTGCGTTTCACATTGTCGATGCCTTCGAGCATAGCACGGCGGTTTGAAAGCCGCGATTGTTCGATCGAAAGAGACATGTTACGGCGAGCTTCACCGGCCGGATCGAATGGGCCATAAGCAGTCCCAAGGAACGCCGGGCCATCTGCGTAAATCCCACCAAGGCGAACGTAGGTTGGAATACCTGTTTCTGGATGATTGGTGCCACGAATTCGCGACATGATGGAACCAAGAAATGGTCGATCCGCCACAGCTCCGTTATCTGCCAGTCGATTATCGTATCCTGTCATGACATAGTGAGTACCACCAGAGTGACCGCTGTTGGTATGAGCGAACGATCGCACAAAGGCCATCTTGTCAGCCAGCCCGGCCATGCGTTCAAAATTGCCGCCGAGGGTGACTCCCGGAAGTACGGTTTTCACTTCGCCGGTCACGCTGCGGTATTCGGCGGGAGCCGTCATCTTTGGGTCAAACGTTTCGACCTGAGTTGGACCACCACCCAGCCACAACCAGATCACAGACTTATCAGATGTTCGAATCCCCTGCTCTGCTGCTTTGGCTTTTCGTTGCAGCAAGTTGGCCAGCGACAGACTACCGAGCCCCAATCCACCGACCCTGAGAAAATCTCGACGGGATGATCCTTCGCAATTGCGATGAGCCTTACCAAAATGAAAGTCGATCATTGGTATTCGTCCTATAGGCAGGGAGGAGACGGAGGATTGATTTACGCAGCGTCAGGGAGTGGACAATTTTATCGTGGTTTTTGCGATGTTTGCAAGACGTCGCGAGGGTAAATGTGGTTGTGGGGCGGAAGCCAATTGGGATTTTGAAGTCTGGATTTGGCGGAATTGGCCTCCAATTTCATCGACGATACGCCTGCACACTAATCTGTCGTCTTTGCAAAACTTGAGCATTCAAATGCAAAAACGACAGTTTGCGGCGTTCCGGTGGCTGTTTAAGTTACTCCGGATTACATCAATGTGATGATGCCTTCGAGAGTGCAAGGATCGATTGAGCCGAACGGATGCGAACGTCCAGGCTTGAGTCCTTGAGCAGCTCTTTCAGCTTTTCCAGAGCTTCTGTGGTCCTGCTCAGCCCTGCAAACTCGGCCGCCATGGCCCGCGCAGTTGGGTTGGGAGAGCTGAGTTGATTTACAAGAACGACTCGACCTTCGGTATCTCCCAATGTCGCCAGTGATACGGCCAGGAATGTAACAGACATCTCGTCTTTGGATGTTGCTGAAGTTTCTTTCTGCAACAAGGCTTTGACGAGCTTGGCATCATCTTTGTTACCGTGTCGACCGATGACCCACGCGGAAAGATTTCGGGCCGTCGTATCTGAAGACTGAAGTTGACGACGAACAAGATCCTTCGCATCGGGATCTTCAGCTTTGACCAATGCGGCCGCCGCCATGATCTGTAGGGGAATACTTTCAGACTGATTCATCGCTTCACGCAGCAAATTTTTGTCAGCGGTCTGGCCAATCTTGTAAAGGCTCTCCGCTGCATGCGTGCGACCTTTAGATAAGGGATTGCCGAGCACATCGAAAAGTATTTGCAGGCGGCTGTGATCACCAGCTCGATAGAGCTCTCTGACAAGACCACAGCGTCGTTGATCATCCTGTTCGTCTGGCAATCGCGATGTGAGGGCAGCGATAACTTCTGATCCCGCACCCGCATAAGTCAGCGCTTCAGCGGCATGCATGGCCGGCCAGAATTCTTCAGAAGCGAGGCCGCCGCGAAGAATCGACATGCACTCAGAGATCAGTTGTGCGTTAACCGGCTGAGGCTGTGTTCTTGTGGAGTCATCACTGAAAACCGAATCGACAGATATGGCGAAGATCAGGAACAGTGGAAACAGATAGGTCGACACGTTCATACGATACTCCTGGTTGTTACATGGACCACATGGAAGGAGTGATGATCACCTCCGGTAGTTCAGTCACATCCTGGTGGATCGCTGACAAGATGTCTTCCGAAAGCCTTCCTCTGGCGAACGTCAACAAATTCTGCTCGACCTGCTCCAGTGTTTCCACGCCTGTCAGTACGGACGTGATTCCAGGCAATGTTAGTGTATACCGCAACGCAAGTTCCATTAATGAAAGACCTGAGTCTTCAGCAATCGATGTGAGTCGTTGTCTTTCCGGAAGGATGCCGCGAAGTTTATCCGGGATAGTTTCCTCTGCCATCGCCAACAGCCCCTGCAGATATACACTGCGGATGAAAATGGCGACGTTTTGAGAGACCGAGTTCTCTATGATTCCGCTGCGAAAATGCCGATGGTCCACGATGTTTGCGGGAATCTGCAGAGCCGAGGCATGTCCTCCTGAAACGAAATCAACTGCGGTTCCGGGAATATTGCCGCACGATACACCGAAGTGCTTTAACTTTCCCTCATCGCGAAGTCTTGCGAGTATGTCGAGGAATTTAGCGTCGCACTCTCGATGGAAAAGTACGATCGGAAGGCAATCAAGCTGCAACCGTTGCAGAGAAAGTTCAATGGATGCCTGAATCGCTGATTCTGCGAGTCGTGGGTTTGCAAGTTCCTCCGATGTGAGTGGCCTGACTTTCGTGACCACCGCAACTTGGTGACTAATGCCGAGTTCCTTCAGGGCTCGCCCCAGAATCTCTTCGCTTTGACCATAGGCTGCTGCCGTGTCAAAACAGTTAACTCCTCCCGTCACTGCCGCATCCAGGATAGCGACAACATCTCGATATTCTGGCTGCCCGGTCTGGTTGGCAATTCCATACGGCATCCCAAACTGAACTGTGCCCAGCATCATTTGAGAAAGTGAAATGCCGTTCCATGTTGTTGTCTGCATGGGAGGCCTGTTACTTCCGAAAGTTCCCGGGGACCGCCGTGTTACTATCGCATTCTTGTGATTCAACGACTCGCTTCATGCCAACACTGCTGTGGGAGTGCAGCTTCGAATGTCTGACGTGAATGCTCTCGTTGGTTCACCTGGTAATCGTCTGCCGTTTACGTTTACTTCGCAATCGGGACGATAACGTGCTCAGGGCAGCATCACAATCGGAGTTAAGTTGAGGTTGATGGCCATCAGGCATCAAAGAAACAAATGTAC
>CAIXQV010000871.1 GCA_903921605.1 uncultured Planctomycetaceae bacterium
ACCACGCCTGTAACCAGGCGTGATCGAACTCGATATTGCCGCTGACATCAGCCCCGTTCAGCCCAGCTTGGATAAAATATGACGAAGACGCCGCTGTTGTGGTGAGCCAGGCATTCACTTGTGCCGGAGTAAGCTGCATCCGTCCGGTAACGTATTGAACTTTCGTCCAGGGCATCTCGGTGATCTGAGTTCCCAGAAGATTGGCCTGGTCCCAGGCATTTCCGGACCTCGACGCCAATGTTCCGTCAGCACCCTTCTTGAGACCGCGATATCCCTCGTACTCGATGTTGTTTCTGATCGATCTAAACGCATCCTCGACCTCTCTTGTTCGATATTGATAGTCGACAACGGCGACACCTGACTGCGATAGTCTCTTAAACCATGGACGAAGAGAGTCAACCCGCCAAACTGTTGGAACCGTAAAACCGTTAGCGGTGGAAAGAGCTACTATCGAATTGTCTGAGCTGTCAAAACCGACCAGATCCGCTCGACGATCATTATTAACATCCACAGCTACGCTGTTGGCCGGCATCAATACGGCCTGCCATGCGGTTCCTGCAGGTGCTGATTCGAACTTCCCTGAACCGGTAATTGCTACCTGGAAGCCGCCAGAGACGGGAGCAATCAGATCGTCTCGGCCGTCGGCGTTCATGTCGGCTACCTGAATGATTGTCGCGGCATTTGCGTTGTTCAGAAATGCCGGAACATTCCACGACTGCATCAGGAACGAAGTTCCGGTCGATATTCCAACTGTCCATTCGGTGCTGTTCCCGTTGCGGTACACAAGATCTTTGCGCCCATCACCGTTAACATCTGCGATCACCGTTGGTGCCGCGTTGCCGACACTAATCTCTGATGAACTCCATGTGCTTCGCTCGAAAAATGTTCCATTTGAAAGTGAGACAACCCACTGTTGTCGTACAGAGTTAAACGCTGCGATATCATCTCGGCGGTCGCCGTTAAAATCTCCGACGAAATAGCCGGACCAGTCCGATGTGCCAACGGGTGAAGTCAGCGCTGGCACAGAGATCGAGAATCCCTCTGACCACTGTGAAATGCGACCCTCCACGTGAGTGCGAGCGAAGATGGTATACTGGCCCGTCGCGAGAGAAGTGAGACTTGTAGTCAGCGTCGCTGTCGAATTGTCGTCCGCTGTGAGATTGAGATCCTGTACTACCGTGGATGGTGTATTGCCCAAACCATTTCGTACAACTTTCAATTCGTAACGACGATTGAGACTGATGACTGAAGAAACAGGTTTCCAGGAGAGAACTCGAGTTTGCACATTCCATGAGAATGCCGGCAGATCAGGATTCAGCAAGCCGTTGACGGGCGTTAGTACTCTCTCGAATGCGTTCTGTGTTGTTGAACGCATGACCGCCCACGTGCTCGAATCCATGTCCGGTTGAAGAAGATCATCGCGGCCATCTCCGTTAAAATCGCCGACAAGGATCGATGACAACACTCCGGCGCTGACGAAGTTTGTTGGCTGAGTAGAGAATGCGTCCCACGCCGCCGTTTCAAGATCTGTCGATTCATTGGCGTAAACCTGGATTTGGCCGTTCAGGCTACTTCGTACCAGCAGGTCCGTTCTGTTGTCGCCGTTAAAGTCTCCTCGAAATGGCCCGGTTAGATTGGCTGGGGTTACTGCTGATCGAACCCCGTTGGCCTGCAGAGGATTGACGCTGCTCCCGTTGAAATAAAAGACAGGCCCCTGCTTCCATGCAACGGAACTCGTGGCAGAAGTGCGTTGTCCAACATCGACGCGGTAGAGCCCGGGACTATAGTCGCTGCGAAGAGCGTAGGTTCTGTTTGTCGTAGAGTTGGCGGCAAAGAATGTTTGTTCGCGAACTACGTCGCGATCTGGCTGCTCGATATTTACGAATCTTATGTCGTAGAACCCGCTGGCGGCGTTAAACCAGCGGATGACGGTCCGGTGGTCCTCCGTGGAGATGCGAATATCGGAAACTGCTGACGTCGAGGGCAACGGCGGAATGACAAAGTTTCCCGACGACATTGTCGAGACAGAGCCGCGCAAGATTGCATCCACAGTGGCAACGTAAGATCCTGGCGTCAGCGATTTGTCTGGCTGAAAATACGGAACAGTAAGTCCCTGTTGGTCAATCTCAGAAATGGTCGGAGAATTCATATTAAAGACCCTCAGTCGATATGAAATTGCTGCAGAGTGGTCCGTCCATTCGATGCGGGGTCGATGGCTGTCGCTGTTTGGTGTCAGGCGAACCAGGATTTGTGAAAAGGCTGACAATGAAAAAGTCAGATCCTGAGAATATGTGCCGACTTCTCCGTTGGCCCAAACGGGTCGAACCCGAGCGCGGTAGGTATTGCCTTCCCAGAACCGATGATCCAGAGAGAAGAACTCACTTTGGCTGATTTGTGCGACAATCGTGGAATTGACGGCTGACAGATCTGCTCTGACATTCTCAACAACCACGTCATATCGGGTCGCACTGGCCACTCGATCCCACATCAGTTGATGACCAGTGTGAGTCTGAATCAGGACCGGCGCAACTGGTTGATAAGTGGTTGCTGTGACAATAAATCTCTCTGAATTGGAAGCCTGATTAGGTCCTGACGCATTTGATTGGTCGAAGGCTTTCACAGTGGCGGTGTAGGCGCCCGCCGACATTCTGGGGAAGGAGAAACGCGGTTCTGTCACTCGCTCTTTTGACCTGACAACTGCCGTTGTGCCATCGATGCGTGTTACTGTGACCTCATAGCTGGTGGCCCATGTGATGGGAGACCATTCGAGATTTTTAACACCATTGACCTGAATGCCGACAGGACCGGAACTTATAACAGGTTTGTAAGTCGCACTGGAGACCCTGAAGGTACGTGAAACACTCCAGTCCGAAGCAATTCCAGCGGCGTTGAAAGATCGAACCCGCGCGGAAAAGTCTCCGATGGGAAGAAATGCGCCTTTGTACTCAGAATCGTGAACCGTGGCTCTGGTGACTGTCGTGGATCCAGCCTGCACAATCTCCACTTCATAGCGGACCGCATTCTTTTCACGAGTCCACATAAGAGCGCCGCCACTACTGACGGCCGTGGATGAACTGGTGATTTCAGGAGAACTCGTCTCGTTGCCTGTGACCACAAACTCTAATGCCTGTGACCATGTTGTCGGCTGATTGAGGCTTCTTACGCGAACCCGGTACTCGCCTGCCGGCAGATCGTGTTCAAGTACGTTTCCCCTGACTGCTCGCGGAATCGTATCCGAGATCTGTGACCATCCTGTCGCTGACTTCTGATCAATCCATACATAGTAGTCGTTGGTGCCGGGGATCGAAGTCCACGATAGACTCATCGAACGGTCTGTGACAGGCCGAGTTGTTGTTAAGGAAGAGAGTCGTTGTCCGGAGATCGTCAGGATCTCAGGCGCCCGTTGCTCGATGCTGAAGGACACTGAAACCGGTGTTGATACAACATTGCTAGCGTTACGTGCGGCTATGAAGACGGAATACATCCCTGGTGCGAGTGGCTCCGTTACTCGATAAGTTTCGACTTGGCCCACCGGAACGGTGCTGAGTCGACCAAGCTCGCTGATCACTGTTTGTAGACCACCAGATACAAGACCGGTGCGGTTGATGACGACATCGAAACTCACGGCAGGATCTGTGTCCTGAGCCGGATGAGCCCACTGAATCGTGATCGGGGTTTGGCTTACGTCTATAGCAGGCAGTCCGGGTGACATTACAAGTAGTTGACGTGCTTCGAGTACTTCGCCTGGAGTAGCAATCTGGTTGAAGTGGTGCCGTAAGCGGCCTCGCGAGGTTCGACCAGCCAGCCCGAATTCGAAAAGACTGCGCAGTCGAGCCAAAACAGCTTTGCTTGAGCGTGACACAGCATAAACCTCACTAGTGGACGTTTAGTAAAGCTCATTCCGTTGATCTATACCCATGCCCAGGTCCATGGCACGGAGTGGGGACGGGGGATAAAGCTACCCTATATATAGTGCTTGTCAAGCGAAAGCGTGCGTGGAGGTTGTTTTGATTATCCAGGTGCCAATCGCTCGGTCAGCTCGGGGTTTACACCCCGTCATAAGCCTATGCGGTGTTCCCGAGATACGAATGTGTTCTGGCCAGTCCTGTCCCGGGCTTCCTTATGCGAGTCTGATTCGCGATCATTGAGGTTAACGGCAGATAGAAAAAAACGTTGAGCTTTAGGCGTTAGCCAAATCGACAGGATGAATCGGCTAGCGACTCAGGCTCAGGTTAGTAGAGACCGGTCACTTCATTTCTGCCGCTCGCAGTACTGATTGATGACCTTTTATGACAGGACGACAATGCCAGCTTTGGTTCCGGAAGATGATGGCCTGATTCTTGGTATCGATGGTGGTGGTACCAAGACCGTCGCGTTGCTCGCAAAACGAAACACTCCCGATGTCATCCTCGGAGAGGGAATCAGTGGGCCATCGAATCAGCGGGCCGTCGGGCCTCGCATGGCGATGAATCATCTGGATCTGGCAGTGCAGGCCGCGTTTGATGCGGCAGGTCTGGAACGACAGACTGTCGAAGCCGCCTGTTTGGGCCTCGCCGGTGCTGATCGACAATCAGATCGCAGCGTGGTCGAAGACTGGTCCCAGGGAACTCGCCTGGCGTTTAAAGTTCAGGTGGTCAATGATGCCATGCCGTTGTTGTATGTCGGTAATGCTCCTGGCTATGGGATTGCTCTGATCGCCGGCACCGGATCTTTGGCCTGGGGCTGTAATGCTCAAAATCAAATCGCGCGCAGCGGAGGATGGGGTTATCTGTTTGGTGATGAGGGCAGCGCGTATGCTTTGGGGCGATCTATTCTGCAGGCAGTGACATGGAGTTATGACGGTCGCGGCCCGGACACCTGTCTGCTGAATGAGGTGACTCAGGCCCTGAAGATTGAATCGGCGGCGGAGATCATTACCGCCGTTTACTCCAATGAGATTCCTCGCGCGGTGATCGCCGGGCTCGCGCCACTGGTGTTTGATGCGGCCGACCGAATGGACGTCGTCTCCTGCGATATTCTGAATGGTGCGGCTGTTGAGCTCGCAGCGATGGTCGTCTCGGTGGCTCGAAGATTGGACCTTGTTGAAGGCGTGGCTTTATCACTGACGGGAAGTGTGCTGTTGCAGCAGGCGAAGTTCCGGACGATGGTCCTCGATGCGATTGCTTCTCGAGGCGTCCGTGTTAGTTCCGCAGTGCTGGTGGAAGCTGCAGCGCGAGGAGCGTTGAAGATGGCCAGTGCACTTGCAGTGCGATGAGGCAGGACTTATCGAAGTCGCTGGGGCTTGAATCGGCAATTTCTGCCGTTGTGCAGGCGAAGATTGCTCTGTCCGGAATTTTTGCAGATCGTCAAAATTCCGGCCGGTCTTCTGCAGGCGGTTGGTCCAATCGAGTATCAAGCGATTTCGTTTAACGGCTAACCGCAGGCGTCGGCGAATCGGTCAAAGTCGCCTTCGGCTTGCCGTTAAACGAGCAAATCATCAAGCCGCTTGCACCGAGTGATTGCCCGGAAACATCGCTGTGATCTTCTATGAGCGTTGCACCCATGGATTCCACCACGACAATTGAGCTATGGCGTTTTTTGAAATGGTATTTCAGACTGCGGTTGGCAGCGGCCATTCTCGTTTTCTTTGCCGTTGCATTGTCCGGCTGTGCATCCACGCCATACTCATATGGCTCAGCTGCTCGGTACCGTTCTTCGCCCGAACTGGCTGCTCGCACCGAAGTGCAAATGGAGCGAGGTCGTCCACATAAGGCGATCGACACCTTTGGCTGGGCCTGGGGAATTCCGTCAAAGATCCTGCTGTGGGATCGTCGGGTTGAGAATCATCGGATTGATGCCCACACGGAAACGCAGTTGGCGACCTATTTGGGTGAGAATGAACTTTCAACGGTCAAAGTTCGACTCAATCAATACCATCCGCGAGAAGACTGGCATCGATTGGTCGCGAACAAATCTGTCGGAGCAGGCTGGCGATATACGGTGGGTGCGGTTTCCGTCGCCGTCGAAGCGATTTTCCCCGGGCGATTGTTTGGCGGTGACCATTACAACCCCTATACGAACACGATTCATCTCTATTCAAATGCGCCTGCGATTGCTTTGCACGAAGCCGGACACGCGAAAGATTTTGCTCGCCGAAAATGGAAAGGCACTTACGCCGCAGCAAGAATTCTTCCCATCGTTCCCTTGATCCAGGAAGCAATCGCCACCAGTGACGCGTTGGGTTATCTGGAGGCGAGAGAAAATGTCAGTGCCCAACAGGAGGCTTACGAGATTCTGTATCCGGCCTACGGGACATACGTCGGAGCAGAAATAAAAGCATTGGGGCCATTCGGAGTTGTCATCGGCGCCCTCGGCGGCCACGCCATCGGGCGGTGGAAATCCTGGAAACTCGAAGAACAGCGAGAAGAGGAAGAGCGGCGGCAGACTCGACTCCAGCAATCGCAGAACTATTCTGTGCCGGGAATTAAGCTCCACCAGCAATCAAGTGCTCTGAGTGAAACCCCATGATCTGTGGTTAGGCAAACGTGTTCATTCTTCATTGATGATGAAGAGAACTGTCCGCCACCTCAATTTTTCTAGGTGAGTCCCATTATTCCGAGTGATGTCTGCCCCAACAGAAGTGGTGTTATCGAACATGTTCGCTCGATAGACCGTTCCAAAATTCGGATGGCGGCTGACCTTGGTCCCACTTCTCTTCCCGAGCGACTCGACTTCAAGATTGTTCTATGAATGCGACAGATGCATTACGCATGCAGCTGGGCCGCTATTCTGGCATCAACTAAAAATAATCTTCAGGAATGGCGCCGTTTGATTTTGCCGAAAGCCGCCCGCTTACTCCGCATGTTCTCGCCGATTGACACTCCACCTCGGCAGAGCCGAGAATGCTTGGGGACGGTTCGCACAGGTATACGTGCAAAAGGCATCAGTGAACCGTGCATAAAAAACAATTCGACGAGCGGCTACTCTTGGCCGTGATACTTGAGCGTTTTTTGCACCTCAACTGCCGATCGCGGCCGCTGACATAGACCAGCACGTTTATTGGCACAGGCTTCGATCGAAGCGAACGCAGTGTTCTGAAAAATCGCCAGCGAATAACAACGTTTGGGAAGAACCAGCTATGGCTACCATCCAACCTCAAAAGATTTCTCGAGAAGATCCACGTTCAGCATTCTGTCCGATGCATCTTCAAATCCTCAACAAGTTTCAATTGCTGGCCAAACTGCAAAGCCCGAAACCCATTTTGTAAAACCGGTAAACATCCTGATCGATAAGCCGTAAAAAGCTAACGAGATCGAAGCCAGTTCAAAGAGTCCGCGCACTGCGGAAGCCGAACTCAAACGGAGATTTGGTAGCCCAGAAATCTCAACGGAGTCATGCTTGAGGTAGAACGCAGTTTCGAACGCTGCGGGTGATTGCCACGCAACGAGAAACTACGCAGACAGACCCGAACGAGCGGACAGTGATGCCACTGCGCGGAGAGCAGAAAACACCGAAAACTTGAAACTCAAGGCGCGCAAAAAAAGACGGCTGTCGATTTCTCGACAGCCGTCTTAGTATAAACAGATTGAGTAGTGAGCTGAGTTTTGACGCGAATCGTTTTTAATTGATGATCACAGTTCGTTAGAACTGTGATGGATATCCTTAGAAAGGAGGTGATCCAGCCGCAGGTTCCCCTACGGCTACCTTGTTACGACTTAGTCCCAATCACGAAGTTTGCCCTAGGCACCTGCCTCCTTACGGTTAGCACAGCGACTTCAGGCACCCCCCGCTTTCGTGGCTTGACGGGCGGTGTGTACAAGGCTCAGGAACATATTCACCGCAGCATAGCTGATCTGCGATTACTAGCGATTCCAGCTTCATGCAGGCGAGTTGCAGCCTGCAATCCGAACTGAGCGACGCTTTTTGAGATTAGCTCCCCCTCGCGGGTTTGCTGCCCTTTGTACGCCGCATTGTATGACGTGTGCAGCCCTGGACATAAAGGCCATGATGACTTGACGTCGTCCCCACCTTCCTCCGGTTTGACACCGGCGGTCTCCTTAGAGTCCCCAACTGAATGCTGGCAACTAAGGACAAGGGTTGCGCTCGTTAAGCGACTTAACGCGACGTCTCACGACACGAGCTGACGACAGCCATGCAGCACCTGTGCATGTTCCACCCGAAGGCGTGGCCCAGCTTTCACTGGGTTAATCCATGCATGTCAAGTCCAGGATAAGGTTCTTCGCGTTGCCTCGAATTAAGCCACATCATCCACCGCTTGTGTGAGCCCCCGTCAATTCCTTTGAGTTTCAGCCTTGCGACCATACTCCCCAGGCGGAGCACTTAACGCTTTCGCTACGGCAGAAAGAAGCGAACTTCCTCCCGCCCAGTGCTCATCGTTTACAGCCAGGACTACCGGGGTATCTAATCCCGTTCGCTCCCCTGGCTTTCGTGCCTCAGCGTCAGTTATCCCCCAGTGTGCCGCTTTCGCCTCCGGTGTTCCTGCCAATATCAACACATTTCACCGCTCCACTGGCAGTTCCGCACACCCCTGAAATACTCTAGCAATTCAGTTTCAAACGCAATGCCTCAGTTGAGCTCAGGCATTTCACATCTGACTTGAATCGCCGCCTACGCACCCTTTAAGCCCAGTGATTCCGAATAACGTTCGCACAGTACGTGTTACCGCGGCTGCTGGCACGTACTTAGCCCGTGCTTCTTTTGAGGCTCTGTCAACCTCGAGGGAGTACCCTCGAGGATTTCATCCCCTCCGAAAGCGGTTTACAACCCAAGGGCCTTCATCCCGCACGCGGCGTCGCTCCGTCAGACTTTCGTCCATTGCGGAAGATTCTCGACTGCAGCCACCCGTAGGTGTCCGGACAGTATCTCAGTTCCGGTCGTGGGGGCCATGCTCTCACACCCCCTAGACATCTTCGCCTTGGTAGGCCATTACCCCACCAACTAGCTAATATCACATAAGCCGCTCCTCAGGCGGAATCACACCTTTGCTCCGCGGAGATCATCGGGTATTACCTACAGTTTCCCGTAGCTATCCCCGTCCTGAGGGTACGTTCCTATGAATTCCTACGCCGTTCGCCGCTCCCATATTGCTATGAGCGCTCGACTTGCATGCCTAATCCACGCCGCCAACGTTCATTCTGAGCCAGGATCAAACCCTTCAAAAATATGCTTGACCGAAGGTTTCCCAACGGTTGATAGCAAAAGGTAAGATCTCTGTTTGCCGTCCCGGTCCAGGACGGCGAACAAACAATTCGTTAGCCAAAACTCAAAGGCTCACATACTCAATCATGTTGTCAAAGATCATCACTAATCGAAGAGCTTTTGGGCTCCGTAACCAGTTGGCTTCTTTTCAGTTGCCATCGGTGTCGGTCAGCGAGGGAGGCAGTGTATCGGGGTTTGGAGAACTGTCAATCCTTCTGTCTCAATTTTCTTTTGAGCTTTCTGGATCTTGTTCTTTGGTCAATTCCGATCGCTGCTCCAGTGCCCCTGTTCTGTCAAAATAACAGTCGAAGGACAGCCACAGTGATCGGGCATAACGGAAGAAAACAACAGGGAAAAAGACACAAAATGTCGCCAATCCTGGAATAAGCCATCCGCGGCCGATTCCGATGACGAAGTGCAGGATGATGTAGGTCCAGGTTGTGAGAAGGGTGGTCAATCCGTAGTTGATATAGGTTGACCCAAGAAAATAGCCGGGATCTCTTTCAAAACGAAACCCACATTGGTCACACGTTTCGTTCATCCGGAGCATGCCTGAGAACAGCTGCCCCTTTCCGCACATCGGGCATTTCAAAGATGTGGCTCTTAAAAATGCCTGGCCAACAGAATCCGGTGGGGCAGTCATGATTGGGCGAGAGTCTTGATCCATGTCTTGGTGCGACCTTTTTTCAGGGTTCGACTGTTGAGAGGGAAGTCAGCTCGCATTGGAGCAGTCCGATCCTCGTTCTTGCCAGTCGATCTCTCGTGATTTACTTGCCGCCGGAATTCCGAGAGGCGGTTTCGCCATAATCGGGAGGTGAGAGAGTCCGCTCAGGCCATGAAAAGTGTAAGCGGATCGCGATCATTGTTGGCTGGAAAGCAGTCGATCTCGGGGAACTGTTGAGCGATCTCCTTCGCCAGTTGCTCAATGCCGGGGCGTTCACTGGCGAAGTGTCCTGTGAGAATCAGGTTGATCCCTCGAGATTGGGCTTCAAGAACAGAATGAAATCTCGCCTCTCCTGTGAGAAACGTGTCGCAGCCCGCTCGAATCGCATCGTCAAGGAATTCTGCAGCAGCCCCGCAGGCCACTGCGACTTGCTTTACGATCTGATTTTCATGCCAGCAAACTTCCAGTGATCTTGATTGCACTGTCATCGCGACTTTCTCAAGAAATTCCTGGCGATCCAGGGGCTTCTCCAGCACTCCGAAGCGGCCGGCCCCAGAATTCGGGGCGTCGCCGATGAGTCGCAGTGCCTGAATTTGCTGCAGTCCGAGATTCTCCGCGAGCTGCTGATTGATGCCGCGGTCCGCACTGTCGAAAGCGGTGTGTGGGCTATAGACCGCAATGCCCGCTTCAGCTAATTGAAGCAGAATACGTCCTTCTTCTGTTGCGTCAGTGATTTTCTTTGTGGCACGAAAGAGTATCGGATGATGAGCCACGATCATCTGGGCCTGTCGCTCGACGGCTTCGGCTGACACAGGAGCCGTTAGGGTCAGGCACGTCATGAGTCGCTCAACGGGACAATTTCTGCGGCCGAGCAGAAGTCCGACATTGTCCCATGACTCCGCGAGGTTCGTGGGGGCAAGTTTTTCCAGATAGCTGCAGATCTCGAGAACTGTGGCCATGCAGATCCTTTACGGTCTCGTGTGTCTAACCCGGCCGGCCTGAAAGTTCATCAGGGTTCCGGGGAGCAGGCAACACGGTTAAAGGTATTGCAAATCGCTTCAGTGGAAAAGTGCGTGAACGACTATTTGGCTATTCGTTTGCTTGTTTTAGAGCAAGCAATGCGGCTCGTTCCGGCATCACCTTGTAGTGCGGGTCGAGAGGATAGCAGCCCGAGACAAGTCCGTTGCGAGGTGCGGTGGTGCAGTCGCTGAATGTGCGGCAGATTTTTTTTCGGCCTGGTTCGCGACCTGCGGAAACATCCGCCGGAAGATCCGGATAGGACAGAACCATTCGTCCAAGCCCGATCGAGTCGGCCATTCCGGTGCGAATGACGGCCTGGCCCACATTCGGCAGCCACTCCTGAAGATACGAATAACCGGACCCCACGACGATCAGTTCCGGGACTTTTTTCTTTAGTTCTGCTGTGGCCACGATCTGTCTGCAGACCCCGACCAGAGGATCTTCCGGCGGCTGGTATCCATCGCTCGGCGGAAACAAGGCTGGTCGTTGGATGTGGGGATTGTAGTAGGGGCTGCCGCATGTCGAGCAAACGAGATCAATGGACAATGATTTAAGAAGTTCAAGGAATCGAACGGGCTCATTCAGATCAATCCCCTGCCCTGTTTCATCGCCGCCAAATGCGTACCGATACAAATCGGTTGTTGTCGGCACGCCTGTGCGTTCCGCTGTGGTTCCGGGCTGAAACGGCACAAAATCAAACACGCTCAGTCTGACACCAATTTCAAGTCCGGGTGCTTCGGCCCGAATCCCAGCTGTTATCTCCCGGAGGAAGCGAGTTCGATTTTCAAAGCTACCGCCGAAGTCCCCTGCTCTGTCGAACCCCGACAGCAGCTCGTGTCCGAGATATCCGTGACAGTGCTTAATGTCGACCCAGCGATATCCGGCCTTTGCAGACAGTTTGGCAGCAGCGATGAAATCATCAATCAGGCGACGCAGATCATCATCGCTCATCAGGGGGCCGTCGTCATTGATTCCAAATTTTGCATCCAGAATCGGGTGCCGATAGGCGATCTGCGGTTCGAGTTTCTTTTTGTCGAGAGGACGAGCAAACCGGCCTGAATGAGTGAGCTGCAATCCGATCAGTAAATCGTCCGTCGAGCCAATGTTCTCTCGATGAGCATTCTCAAGGATTTCTCGCAGTTCAATCAGATCGGGAAGTGTCTGAGCGTTGATCATCAATTGGTTTGGATTTGCTCGACCATCTGGTCGAACTGCAACAGCTTCTCCTCCCCAAATCAATTTGGCCCCGCTGAGACCAAAATTCTTCCACCTGCGTCGCGTCAAATCTGTTGGACGTCCGTCTGTAGTGCCGTCCCAACCTTCCATCGGCAGAATGCACCAGCGATTTCCGATGGGACCACAGACAGAGTTCAGCGGTTGCTCGAGTATGCTTTCGGAGCCACTTTGAACGGTATCGTCAAACGGCAGGTGGAGATTCAATTCCTGAAGGCGTTCCTGGAACTGTGCTGCGGTTTTGAATGTGGAAATACGAGGGTAAGCCATGGACAGTTTCTCGACAGATGCATTACGAGGCCAACAGCGTTACTCTAAATGGAAACTTGTGGCGACTCCTACCGACAGGTCGCAGTGTTTTTAAAAAAGGCGCAGCATCGATTTGCGATGTTACCGCTGTTCTTCCAGATCCTGTACTTCTGCTCGAGCACAATTCATGACAAATCCATCGCCGTTTTCTGTCATCACAGTATGTGCTGTATTGGGGTTCTCTCTGGCGTTCAGCGCTGCACCTACGAACTCTGACGAACAACCTTCTGCCGAGAAGAAATCCATCGGGGCCCCCGCTGATCCGCAACATCGAGAGACGTGTGTCAAGGTCCTGAAGCCGCTCGGAGTTCTCGTTGGCGAATGGAAAGGTGTTGGCCAACCGCGACGAGGTTCAAATGTCGGAGCCTGGTCCGAGAAAGCTCAGGTGGCCTGGAAGTTTGATGAGAACCGATCGGCACTGCTTCTGAACTTTGATCCCGGACAGCACTATAAGTCAGTTGTGTTTTCGGTGGCGGCAGATGGCGTGACACCAGAATTATTTCTGATGGCAGCCGGGGGCCAGACGATTCAGTTGAAGCGAAATGATGAGCCGGCTGCTGACAAGACTTCCGACAAGCCTGCAAAAGATGTCGCATGGGTGTTTGAGTCATCTCCCGACGCACTGCCTCAAACTCGCTGCACAGTTCGTGTCATCAGTGATATTCGTGTCGCGATGTTGTTCGAAGAGAAGCCAACAGTTCAGGCTTCTTATCGTCGGCTTTCAGAAATCGGATTGACTCGCGCGGGCGCAAGGCTGGCGAGTGGCAATACGGGCGAGCGACAATGCATAGTGACCGGCGGGCTGGGCACGATCAAAGTCAGCCACGAGGGAAAGACTTACTTCGTTTGCTGTGAGGGATGTCAGCAGGCATTTGATGCCGATCCCGCCGGGACGATCGCTGCCTATCAGGAACGACTCCAGGAAGCGTCGAAAAAAGAAGCGTCGAAAAAGTAAAAAGCAACCTTCTTTTTGTGCCGTGATTCCAGCCGGTGCTCAGAATCAACCGCAGTATCACTGCTCGCAAAGAAAAACGGTCAGAGCCATCATCGAGAGAGGCGTCTGACCGTTCTGGTTGGCGGAGAATTCGTGATTTGTTCTGATCAGTCAATGATCTTGCTGATTGGATATTCAACGATGCCTTTGGCTCCCGACTGCTTAAGCTGCGGGATAATTGTTCGGACCAGGCTTTCGTCAACGATTGTGTTGAGGGCGACCCAATCCGGATCGGACAGATGCGAGACAGTCGGTGTCTGCAGAGCGGGCAGCATTTTCAGAACTGCATCAAGGTTCTGGCGATGAACATTCATCATCAGGCCGACTTTACCTTCGGCCTCAAGGCAGGACTGCAGCATCAGGGCGATGTTATCGACCTTGGCCTTTATCCATGAGTCCGCGTAGGACGTCCGATTAGCGATGAAGCGAGTCGTACTCTGCAGAACCTCGTCCATGATTCGCAGATTATTGGCACGGAGAGAGTTGCCTGTTTCAGTCACTTCCACAATCGCATCGGCAAGCTTAGGAGGTTTTACTTCCGTGGCTCCCCAGGAAAACTCAACATGAGCTTTCACATGGTGACGTTCAAGGAATCGAGTTGTCAGACCAACAGCCTCGGTGGCAATCCGCTTGCCCTCCAGATCTTTCACCGTCTTGATCGGTGAATCTTCCGGCACACAGAGAACCCAGCGGACTGGCCGCCGACTGACTTTCGAAAACACGAGTTCGCAAACTTGATGAACGTCGGCGTTGGTTTCGAGGATCCAGTCATATCCGGTGATACCTGCGTCAAGAATTCCGTTCTCAACGTAACGCGCCATTTCCTGAGCGCGGATCAGCATGCATTCAATCTCCGGATCATCAACCGTCGGAAAATAAGATCGCGAGGCAAACTTGATGTTGTAACCCGCGCGGCTGAACAGTGCGGCAGTAGATTCCTGCAGGCTGCCTGCGGGGATGCCCAATTTTAGTACTCGACCAGACATTCGTCTTAACCTTCGTCATCAAATGAATTCGAGAAACGCGGAGCCCGGATCAGTGCAGAAGATTTATTCGCCAGGGGCTTGCGGGAAGATCTTTTACTTTTTGTAGACCGCATGAGGATCAAACACTCGGTCTCCCTCAACGGCAAACTGCTGAGTTGCGGGGTCGATCTTGCGGAAGAAACAAGTGCGGAATCCTTCGTGACAGGCCGCGCCGCCGATCTGATTCACTTTGACCAGCAGCGTGTCTCCATCGCAGTCAAAATAGATGGCATGCAGCTCCTGAACGTTGCCGCTTTCCTCGCCCTTTCGCCAGAGCTTTTTGCGGCTGCGGCTGTAGTAACAGACGCGACCCGTTCGCAAAGTTTCCTCGTAGGATTCTTTATTCATCCAAGCCATCATCAGGACGTCGCCCGTTGCGGAATCCTGTGCAATTGCCGGGATCAGTTCATTCTTCGAAAAATCGGGGCCAGTCAGTTCAGCCATGAGAAAACAACCACATCCAGACTACAAAATCGAAGGGCGATAATAGCCAGCAAGACGCCATGAGCGTTGATTCGGCCGCGAGAAATTCACCCTGATGCACAGGAGTGTCGATCGCCGCAGCCAAAAGAGTTCACTCACGATACCGTCCGAGGCGAGCGTTCTCCATCGGTGACACCCATCGACGGCTCGGAAGTCCGGAATTCCTGGAGATTTGGCCGGTTTGCTCGTTTCCTGAAAGGCTATGGATGCCGCCCAACCGTGCTGAGCCAGCGGCAAAGGTTCCTGCGGACGAGATTTTTTCAGGCCGGCCTCGGGACAAGGAACGCTTTTTGGATTGCTGAGCCAGCGATTGACCTGATTTCAGAACCGTCTGTCCCAGTGTGCTGCTCAGGCCGGTTTTTGTCCGCTCAGCAGTTCGCTTAATTGTTTCGAGATTGTTCGAACCGGGGCGGCCGAGATCGTAGACCGTGCGGTTGTTGAGCGAAGCATTTCGAAGGAACCGATTCCGTCCGCGACCAGTGAGCTTAGGATCATAGCGGCCTGAGCTTCATCGGGTGCCTGCTGAGCAGGGAGTTGTGGCGCCTGACGAACGAAAAGAATGCCATTTGCTGCGCGGCCGAAGACTTCACAACCAGCCTCAAGAAGAACGCTCAGACAAGAGACGACTCGAGATGGCAAAGTGATGAGCCGTGCCAGCCAGTGTTCATCATTGGCTCCGGTTGCAGCACATTGGGCTGCTCGACAATAGAGCGGAAATACGTTGTCACCACTGGCAAGATGGCACCAGACGGCCGTGCCGGCAAGTTCTTCCTGCAACGTCTTGTTCTGCCACTGACATGCGGCCAGTGGACCTTCAAAACCAAGGACCAGCAACGCCGCGGCATCTTTGCCCTGAGTTGATTCAGCAAGTTCCGGCATTGATGTTGCCAGCAGTCTTGATGTCGCCGAACGACCCAGCACGTCGAGAATAACAGGCGTCGTCGCGGTCAGGTTGAGTCGTTCGAGGGCCGCTTCCAGATCACGCAGAGATCGAAATCCTGCGACCATGATCGATTGTTGAGTGGGAAGAGGTTTCAGTTTGAAGGTCAGTTGAGTGATTGTTCCCAATTGATTTCGGGAGCCAACCAGCAATCGGCACAGGTCGTATCCTGCGACATTCTTGACGACTCGTCCACCCGCATGAAAGACTCGCCCCGTGCCATCGACAGCTTCCACGCCAATGACGTAATCACGCAATGAGCCGTAGCCAAACTGTCGAGGGCCGCAGATGTCATAGGCGGCCAGTTCTCCCAGCGGAGTACCTTCGTCTGCTACATCGATTGGCAGTTGCTGGTTTTCTTCCCGGAGGATTGTCTGCAGTGTGCCATATGACATCCCGGCACCGACGGTGATTGTCATGTCACGTGCGGGGTAATCGACGATCGCGGAAGAAATCGCAGTGCCGGAGGCGGATTCAGAGTCGTGCATGTTCAGACTGAGAGAAACACCAGCGACTCTTTCTGATCGGTTCCAAACCCAATGGTCGGACGCGAGGCCGCATTCTCGGGAAGTCTAACTATCGGAGCCGATCAAAGAAAGCGGCAGACGCAGAGGGAGAATGACCAAAGAGGAGTCCGAACATTCCGGCTTCAGAGATCTCAGTGTACGGCATCAAGGGCCGGGATTCGTCCCTCATATTCGTCGTTGCGAGCTTCATCCTGAATCTCCAGAAAGCCCGCTCGCAGAGTACTGATAACAGATTCCGCGGATCGCCAGGCTTCAGCAGATTCGATTCGCACCTGATCCAGGGCGAAGACAACAAGGCGAAGAACCTGAATCGGAAGTTCACCTCGCTGCAGATTCAGGCCTTCGGCGATCGCCAGCAGGGTTTTCATCGCACGTAGTTTAACAGCCGGCAACTCCGCACTGCGGTTCTGCTCAAGAAGACGGGCTCCTTCATTGAGTGCCGAAACGGCCTGATCGTAAACCAGGATCAGCATATCGACCCGTGTCCACGAGTAGCTCTGAACGGTTTTGTATTTTAGATGAGGATTCATGACTGTTACCCGTTACGGCCTGAGGTGTGACGCATGCCGTTATTGCTGACTACTGATTTGAGGAAGGTTGGCCAGTTGTCCGCCCAGATAGGAGCTGGTTGCGTTAAGCTGGCTGATGGCTGTTTCGAGCGCCTGAAACTGTTTTCGAATACTCTGTTCCTGAAGGTCGAACAGTTTTGTCTGACGATCAATAGATGTCTGAAGACTCTTCAGTTGTCCGTCAAAGCCATCATCAACCGACGTCAGCAGACCATCCTCATTATTCAGCAGTTTCCCGAGGACCTGATCAAGCGATGAAGCCAAGCCTCGCGAGACAGTAATTGTCCCTTCGGCACCGGCAACGACATCCGATGGAGACAGGGTAATCTGAACCTGAAGGTCAGCCGTATTTTCGTTATCCGGGTCTCCGGTGAGCAGTCGCCCCCGTCCAACCGCTGCTTCGGTTTTACCATTGACGATAAAGGATCCGACAACGTCGCGTCCGTTGTCTTTAAGGCCGGCTGTCAGGCCAAGGTCAGCGATGGCAGTTCCGCTGACGATCTCCAGATCAGAGGTCAGGCCGTACTTTGCAGATGTCAGTTGCAATGCTCCACTCTCAAGGGAGACATTGATTTCGCGAGCAGGAAATTCCTCGGATTCGTTGATGATTTGTTCGAGGTGATCAGCAAGCTGTTGTGCCGTGTAAGTGCCTTCACTCAACTGCACCGTCGCCGTCTTACCATCGAGTTTGACTTCCAGACTTCGGTTTGCAGAGGTGATCACTGTTGAACCGGCAAAGGCTGCTCCCGTGATTGTGGCCTGTTCAGCCGCCTGGCTGATGTCGACTTGATATCCTGAAGTGGAGGCCTGTGTTCGCGTGCTGCCAAGCACAAACGACATTCCTGAGTTCGTCGACTGCCCGCCGAAGGAAAACAGTCGCTTTACATCGTCTGCGGTGACTCCCTCGATGTTTCCATTCAGTGCGCTTTCCAGTTTGGCCTTGTCGAGGACGAGTGTGCCGGAATCATTGAATCTGATTCCCACCGTGGAAAGTCGATTAGCCAGAGGATTCGCGCCTGGCACGACATTTTGAACTGTCGTCCTGAGAGTCTGTTGAATCTTGGCGGCGCCTTGGTTGCCGAGGAACAGTCCGCCCTCTTCCGAAGCCTCGTTGTATTTTGAATTTTCGCTGATGTAGTTAAGAACACCGTTGAAGGAGTCCACAAAGCTCTGGACCGCGGCGACCGCGGCGGAATTGTCCTTCGCGACGGTGAGCGAAACGGTTTGGCCGACGGTAGGTTGCAGCAGATCGAAGCTGACTCCACCAATCGCGTCTTTGAACTGGTTCGTGCTGCTCGTTACGGAGATTGCTCCTGCTCCGCTGCCAAGTGTGACCCGTGCATCGCTGGCGGCCTGAACCGGAGTTCCAAAATTAATCACTGGCTTAACTGCGGAACCACTGTCCGCTGCCAGGTTGTTTGTGACCGTGATTTGGTTGCTGGCTCCGGTTTTGCTGCTGCTCAGTAGAAGTCGATAAGGAGTTGCGCCGCCTGCGGAGTCTTTAACAACGGTCGCGCTGATACCGGTGTCCGAGGAATTAATCGCTGCGGAAAGATCGGAAAGGTTATTGTTGTTACCATCGATCGTGATGGTTTTGGGATCGCCGGAGCCCAGCCGAATTTCGAATGTTCCCTGCGTGATCTCTGAATCGGTGTCGGCAAATCCCTGAGAGGCGACCTGATGGGCCTTAGCGGTCGCGTCGATGGTCATCTGATAAACACCAGGAACGGCGGCCGCCGAAGCCGTTGCGCTAATTGCTTTTTCGTCACTTGGCGTTACAGAAAGGCGTGTCAGTGGATTGTTGGTATTTCGGCTCAGGGCGCCCGCGTCCGCACGCAGACTCAGGAGCCGGGATTCGACAGTCTTGAACGCAGCCTGACGCTGTTGAATGCCGTTCTTGCGCAGAGCCATCCGGTCCAACTGCTGCTGCTGAATTTTCAACAGGCCGGATACAATGTTGTCGGTATCGATACCCGATACAACGCCATTAATACTGATTGGCATGCCAGATGCCCCCCGAGGAACAGGTTCGGAGAAACAGAGAATCGTCAAAACGAAAACAGAAAGAATCAGTTAACAGGAGCAGGCTCAACGCCTTCAAGTAACCCTCTACAAAGGTTTCAATGTTATACGGATTCCGGATCTGAACGAACTTGTGTTAACCAAGAAACGGTCCGACTGGGTACTGGTACTCCAGTTCCAGACGGACCGTTCGAATTTTTTACTTTGTGACGAATCAGATTATCGCAGCAGCGACAGAATTGACTGTGGAATCTGGTTCGCATTGCTCAACATTGAAGTGCCAGCCTGAACGAGAACCTGACCCTTCGTGAAGGCTGCGATTTCAGACGCAAAGTCAGTGTCACGAATGACGGACTCGGCGTTCACAGTATTCTCAAGAGTTGCTCGCAGGTTGTTTGCGGTTGATTCCAGAGTATTGCTCTGGAAGGCACCGAGTGCACCTCGCAGGTTTGTCACATCATCGATCGCAGCATCAATCACTTCCAGAGCGTCCTGTGCCTTGGTCGAAGATGTTACTTCGATGTCATTCAGGTTGGAGAACTGATTTCCAACCACGCCCAGACCCAGACCATTTGGATTCACTTTCTGAATCGCAATGTTCGCTGTCTGGTCTTTGTTAGCACCAATCTGGAAGACCAGAGAGTTATCCGTAACTGTCAGGTTGCCCTGAGCACCAGTCACGGTTGAGAACGCATCGGCACCAGTATCAGCAGCCAATGACAGTGAAAGTCCCTTTGCGGCACCAGAGTTAGCCGTCAGAACGTTTCCGACTCCGGTGAAGGATGTGCCGCCAATTGTTCCGATGATGTCGATACCGTTATCTGTTGTCGATCCCGTTCCAAATCCGCTGCTGTCGCCAGCTGCAGCCACGTTGGAGACGACAGTCAGTGACTGGGCAGATCCAAAGGCTTCGGAATACAGACGTGTTGAGCCACCGTCGACATCAGCGATGACGCCGGTCTGAGCTGTAAATTCATTGATGCGGTTGACGACCTGTGTCTGAGACATGCCCGCCGTGAGTGATACGCTGACGTCGTTGATCGTCAGGATCTCATCGGCTGCCAAAGCCGTAGTCTGAGCTGTACCGGAAGTCCCGGAATCTACTATGGCTCGCTCGCCAACAGTTGTGACGGCTACGGCGTATGTGCCGGCTGTTGTCGTTGATGTCGCCTTCAGGAAGGTTACGTCAGTGTCCGTTGCCGTTCCGGAGATCCCGGCAGATCCGTCGAGAAGTTTCTTTTCACCGAACTGCGTGTTGTTCGCAATTCGGTTGATTGTATCCAGAGCGTTGGTGATTTCAGCCTGGTTTGCTGCCAGAGCGTCATCGTCGTTTACGCCACTGTTCGCACTGTCGATCGCAAGAGTTCGCACCTTGACCAGCAGTGAGTTGATTTCGTTCAGAGCACCTTCAGCTGTCTGTACAACTGAGGTTGCCTTTTCCGTGTTGTCGATGGCCTGATTCAGACCCGCAATCTGAGCACGGTGTTTTTCTGAAATGACGAGTGCTGCCGGGCCATCGGCACCACGATTGATTTTCAGTCCGGAAGACAACTTCTCCACAGACTTTGCGACGCCCATCGAGGCTTTGTTCAGATTGTGCTGAGCATTGATCGAAGTGACGTTGTTTGCGACTGACAGACCCATTTTCAATTCCTTCTTCGAAAGTGCTGCAAGCCTGATCCCGCTCGGCGGTGATGAAGACTCGCATCAAGGATGTAAGAAACCAGCTGTGCTTTCAGCAAGAAGAGCCACATGCTGCCTGGCCTGAACAGGCCCGGAAGACCGAAGCAACACATAGTCCCCCTGTGTCACTTCAAGACAGAAAGCTTCTCTAAGCATCCTTGCCCAGAATTGCTGCTGCTGTTTTTTCAGCCGCAGCACGAGTCAGGTAATCGCCTCGTTGCATTCTCACTTTCGCCGCCTCAACAACGTCTGCCCTGACATCACTGATTCCGTCAAGCTGACGTGTCAGTGATTCCAGCTCATCGCTGCCAATAACCCCCTCGGCATCGTTTTCCCGAGACACAGAACCCTGCGAACCACTCTTCACATTGCCGCCTGCAATCCAGTTCGGACGTGGCGCCCCTGCACTGCTGACATTGTCGAATCGTTGTATTTGCATGGCCTTGTCTCCCGGTGAGAAACCTGATTCAGACTCACTTATCGAAGCGTCCAGCAGAAACTTGCGAAGAAATTTTCTCTCAACCTGCCCTAAGGCTCAGACGATTAGGTTGGAACAGTTGTATCGATTATGCCGACACCGGGGTTCGCCCAAGAGGTTGCTATCGTGTCTGATCAGCCAAAAAATAAAGGAATTCCCGCCATACTGCGGCAATTGATGATGCTGTCCCTTGTCGCGGGAACCTCTGCACTGGGGGCGTCGGTCGCCATCTACCTGCAGTCCGATAAAACTCCCGCAGACGAAGAAAAACACTCAATCGCGGGCGCTGGCTCGCATAACGAGTCGAAAAATTCTCGTGCTGAAAATGGGGATGAGTCCCATTCGGAACTCGACACGCACGAGCCGACCTCAGACGGTCACGGCGAACAAACGCTGACGTCGCACGATCACTCAGACGATTTATCTGCAGCGAAGATATCTGACGCAGAAACAACGGCTCGTCGAACGAGAAGTCGCAGGACATCTTCAGTTCCTGAAACCGATCAGCACCAATCCGAAGCGAACGTCGACAGCCCCTTCGATGAGTTTGTCTCAACGAAAACGAACAGAGATCCCCATCACTCCCCCGATAATGACGCGGAAATCGCGGCTCACGCTGATCCGGCCAATGGCCACGCTGAAGTCGATCCATTCAGTGTCGAGAACCTCGGGTTTGGCCCTGCGGACGATTCTTTCCACCACGAATCCTCCGGAGAGAAATTGCATCCTGCCGACGATAGCCTGAGCCCGTCAAAACATGGGGAAGAGCATCAGGTCGCAGAGGGACCGGAAACTTTGTCGAGCCCAGCTTCCTCTAAACACGGACGTAACTTCAAGCCCGCACGCAATACTCGCCAGCGCGATGATCATGCGGGTGATTCTTTGCACGGAGCAGCATCTGAGCACGGACCAGAAGACGCTATCGCACACGATGATCAGCACGAGTCGGAGCTGCACGGAGATGCGCTGAGTGAGCCGGATCTTCACAAGACTGCGTCTACAAAGGACAAGGGGATTGCGGCTGACCATGCCGATTCTGCGGATCCGTTTGCAGCCTCTGAGGCCAATGCTCACCTATCGCCTTCGCGGCATGAACGAGTGACCAAGCAGGCGGTCAATATGATGGCGGTTGCTGATGAAGAGCTGGCCAGCGGTGATTATGTTCAGGCGATGCAACACTACCAGACGTTGCGCCAAAAATCAGATGGTGTTCCCGGAGTGGCAATTCTGTTCCGCCTCGCACTGTGTGCGGAGGCCTCTGGTCGTCATGCGGCCGCGATCGAAGCGTATCGCCGAATATCCGGAACGCAGTCAGATCCCGCCTGGGCTGGTGTCGCTCGTTACGGAGAAGCTCGTTGTCTTTCCGCTCTGAAGAAGCATCAAGGTTTGCAGGCTGATTTGCTGCGACGAGCCATTCTTGATGAAACCGAGTTTCTTCCCACAGTGCGAGGGGAAATGCTGCATCTCATCGGACGAGATCTTTGGAGGGAACAGTCGAACGTCGCTGTTACGGACCTTCTGGATGATCAAACTCTGGTAGTACCGGAATGGTCTGCGGATCCCGGTCGACTGCTGGATGAGCTACCGCTTTTGATTCATGAAACGCCGGTGAAAGCCGGTCCGACTGAGTTCCGCGTAATGAATCTGAAAGCCGAATCTCCCGAAGAGACAATTGTGCGGCTCAATTGCGGCACAACCCTCTGCGAGCTTTTGCTGCGCAACCTGGTTCGATGCTGCAAATACGAAATTGAAATATCAGAACAGGCTGCCCAAGCTCTGAGCGGACGAACACAGCAGGTACATGTCACAGAACAGAATCTGGCGCTGCTGCTGGATGGGATTACGATTTCTGCGGGTGTGGCATGGACTCGAAACGGGGCCGTGATCAGCATCCTGCACCCTGAAGAGATGTCCCCGGATGAATTGCGACGGAGTCGCCTGGCAGCAGCAGAACGAATTCTCCGCGCGGCGATTATGGAGATCCCTGGATCTCTTCAAGCCGGACACAGTCGCCTGGCTTTAAGTACTCTGCTGTTTGAACAAAAACGGGCCACAGATGCGTTGCAGTTTCTTCAGGTGCAAATGGAAACATCGCCTCGATCAATCGTCGAAACGGAGGCCGCCTTCAATCTGGGTAAGTGTCTGATGCTCCTCAATCAGCGGGATGAGGCGATTGAGGCGTTCCTTCGCAGTATCGACTCATCCGGCGGCCTGGCGGATGTTCGAATTGCGGCCTACATTTTTCACAGCCGCATGCTGCTGGAAGACAATCACGGCAAACGGGCGATTCAATCAATGATGCGTGGTCTTTCCATGAGTGAAGGATCGTCTCTCGAGCCGCTGGCCGCAATTCATCTGGCCAGCCTGTATCTCTCACTGGGTAATGCTCAGGGTTGCAATACGGTTCTGATGGAACGGCGTGACAGTCTGGTAGATGGCCCCGGACGTCAAGGGGCCGCATTTCTCTCAGCACTGTCGCGGTTCCGGGCGGCCGTGCTGGCAGATCGCCGAGAACGCGAAGGAGCTGCAGTCGTCTCTGCACTGACCGAATTTGACGCTGCGAAATACTGTGGTGGTCATTGGGCGGTGCTGGTCGCGTCTGCCTGCGAAGAGTTGGGACTGTCACAGGAATCTGCGGAAGCCTATTCACTGGCTCTTCGCAAATTGCCTCAATCACAACTTCGAAATGAGACGGTGTTGAAGCTGGCGTCGCATTATCAGGCAGACAACCAGCTTGAAAAGGCGAGAGTTCTGCTGGCAACGCTGTCTTCATCCGAAACGGATCAGTTGGCAGTGCAGGCTCGACTGCGTTCTGCTGAGTTGGCATTGGAACAGCGAAAACCGGATGAGGCCATTTCCGTCTGTCGACTGCTTATGGAGTCAGACAAAACGTCAAAAACACAACGGGCCTCGCTTCGTATCATGGGACAGGCCTATGAACTGAAAAAAGATCATCAGGCTGCGATCTATTGTTTCTCCGGAATGTTGCCTGATTCAGAATCACCGCTTGAAGCGGATCCGGACCTAAACAACTTAGAAACGACAGGAGGGCACGAGTGATGAGTGCCTTCGATCGAAGTTTACGCGTGTTCCCAGTCTCTGCGGTGCTGTTGAGCGGAATCCTCGCCGGGATTGCAGGATCAGACACGGATTCTGTCTCGGCGCAGGAGAGTCCGGTGACGGGGTCAAGCTTTTCGACAGCGACTTCTGTCCACGATGACAAGCGAGTGACGAATGCGGTTTTACAGAACTCGATGAGTGAAGCTCGACCATCGGGAGAGGCCCAACGTGGCTGGACGGCAGCACATGGAAAAGCGGCATCCCGCGCTAATGATGTTGTGAGTCTGCAATCCGGGAATACCAAACCGGGTGCGCCCGTTGCCAAAAGCCGCAGGTCCAAACCTGCGGCGGTGTCGACCCCACGTCCATTCATTATGGCCTCTGCCGGTCGGCCGGTCATCCCTCCAGTCCCGGAACCTGCCAGGGAAAATACCGGGCCGGAAGATCTGGAAGCTGTCGAACTGGCTCCAGTCGAGCCATCTCCCGCTCCGGAAAAGTCTGCGTTTGAACCATCAGTCACTAAACTGCCCGCGCTGGAGCCATCGGCTGCGGACGTAATCCCCGAGCAGCAACCTGCCGCCACTGTAACGCCTCCTCCTAATGCGCAGGCGCCCGCATCGCGTCAAGAATCTTCTGATCGGCCAGTCCGCTCCGCGACTGAGCAATTCAAGCTCGCCCTGGAAGAAGAGCGGCGACGAGCGATAGCCGAGCAAGCTGCGGCCGAGGAAGAGACGCCCGTGCTTCCATCATTGGACGGCGGGTCTGTTGATTTGGCTCCCGTTGAGGATATGCCGCCGGAACAGTTGCCATCTCAGGATGCTTTTCAAGAGCCTTCAGAAATCCCGGCGGGTGATCCCGAAACGAGGCTTCAGGATGAAAGAGCCCGCCGATTCGCCCGACTCAAACAGCAAATTATGCAGTTGAAGTCGCAACTGGAACCACCGGCAGTGGCCGAGGCGTCTGAACCACAGGCCCATGCGGCCGATGAACTGCACAGCGATCCTCAGGATAGCCACGCTGCTCCGGATAAAGAGTCGGGACTGGATGGGCATTCTGAAGAACTCCTGCCACCAGTTGATGGGCATGCGTCTCCCGAAACCAGCCACCCTGAAACGAAAGGTCATGCGACGGATCATGGTGATCATGGTCCAGCGCCCCAGGATGCCTCTGGACAAAGTGATTCGGCGGATGCTGTAACGGAACATCCGGCAGCACCGCATGACCATGACCCTGAGAATGGAGCACATGAGTCCGATCTCAACGCGGGAGAGCCTTCAGCCAGCGAAGACGGCCATCAGACGAAGAACTTACATGGTGAATCCGGGACTAATGTCCATTCAGCGACTGAGAATGCTCCTCACGCTGCATCGGAACACGCTGTAGTCCACGGTCCAATCGATCGATTGGGACTGGCCAACAACTTATACGCGGTTGGGGAATACCAATTGGCGATGAAAATGTATGAACAGACAGAGATGGCGGAGTTGACCGCGCAGCAGCAGATCTGGACGGAATACCAGATGGCTAACTGCCTTCGTCGAATGGGACGAAACGCGGAGGCTTCGAATCGCTATCGGCGAATCGCAGAGCAGCCGGAGGCCGGATGGCTGAGTGAGCAGTCTCGCTGGTGGGTCGATGTGCTGGAGCAGATTCGCCAGCTTCAAAGTTCGCTTGAAGAGGATGCCGGGAGTTCCGAGGAGAATCTTCAAAGTCCATTTGCGGGTGTTCCGCGCGACAGCAATTCATCAGGCAATGCCACCGGCCAAACCGGCTCGAAAAAATCTGGTTCGGGTGCAACCAAATCCGACTCAACGAAGTCCGGAAATGGATCCCATCCATCAGGAAGCAACAACGACGACGCACATGGACCATCCGCGACTTCGTCTTCAAGCCAGACATCTTCCCGCACAGGGAAGCCTGCAAAGGAACGCATCACGCATTTTGCACCTGCGGAAAAGGAGCCAAAGCATGGTGAACATTAGAGACAATCAGAACTCTCGACTGAATACTTCTGGCAACATGACTGAGCCCGAAAGAGAACTGCAGGCTTGTATTAAGGAACAGAGCGTCGTCTTCGAAGCGGCCGTGAGTGTGATTGAACGCCTCGAAACGGCGGCGGCTCAGCGAAATCTGGGCAATCCGGACGCCGTCGGTCAGCTTCAGAAATCGCTGGACCTTGTTGTGGCTGCCCAACAACGAGTGTCTGAGGCTTACTCACGATTCAGTCAGGGGAAAGGGACTTTGACCACGGACCTTCGGACAACTCTGGGACGTCATGAAGCTTTGTTGAAAGCTCTTATCAGTCGTATCGATCATCTGCAGCACACGTTTGAGGATGTTCGATCTGAACTGATCCCACAAATTGATGCTGAATCCCGCCAGCGAAATATGCAGGTGGCTTATCAGAAGTCCATGAGATCTCTCTGACGCGCCTGCTCTCCTCACAATTGCTGTCCGATCCTCTCACTTCTCTCCATCTGATGCAGAATACTCATGCTGATCTTTGAATCATCTTCGATGCATGACACACTCGCACGAGCCCGCCGTTTTGCACGTTCGTCCGGGACAGTGCTGATCTCCGGGGAAAGCGGAACCGGGAAAGAGTTGCTGGCTCAATACCTGCATGACAACAGCCCGCGCGCGTCGCGTGCCTGCGTCCGTGTCAATTGCGCTGCCTTTCATGATGGGCTGGCAGAGAGCGAATTGTTTGGTCACGAACAGGGAGCGTTCACGGGGGCGTCTCGCAGGCATGACGGATTCTTACACGCTGCCGGTGATGGAACATTGTTTCTCGACGAAATCGGAGAACTGCCCCTGCCAACACAGGCTAAGTTACTGCGAGTGCTGGAGGCTCAGGAGTATCTGCGAGTCGGCAGTACTGAGGTTCAGCGGATGAGTGCTCGGATCATCGCAGCGACAAACCGGGATCTCAGAAAAGAAGTCGCAGCCGGACGGTTTCGTGAAGATCTGTTTCATCGCCTTGATGTCCTTTCGCTGCGATTGGCACCGCTTCGCGAACGAACCGAAGATATTCCGGTGCTCGTCAATCATTTTCTGAAGTTGTTCGGTCAGGAAAATGAGACTCCTGTGACTGCTGTGAGTGATGAACTGATGCCTTCGCTGATGAATTTTGAATGGCCGGGAAATGTCCGACAGCTTCGCAATGTGATTCATCGTGCCTGTGTCGAGTCCGAGATCAGTACAATTTGCCGACTGGATTTTGGAGTCGGCTCAGAGCTTCGGATCGCTCCGCAGACCAGCGCTTCTGCCATCGCAACGGCGGAGTTGCCAGGCGGATATCAGAATATGCCGCTGGAAGACATTGAACGATTTGTGATTCTGTCCCGCATCGAACGATGTCGTGGGAACAAGACGGAAGCGGCCGCTGAGTTGGGCGTAACAGCGCGAACTCTGCGAAACAAACTTGCCCGATGGAATGAGCTGGAAAAGGCCAGTTAAGTCGGTCCATAGGGGGCCAGGCAGGACTGGAAGCATCAGGCCGTCAGATCCTGCACTTCTTGACTGGCGAACGGTTCAGATACGTGCTGGTGCAAATGAGTCGGCCTGGTGGATGCCGCATCGCTGGAAATAGTTGTCCGTCTGCGGGAATCATTCACTGGGATTTGTTTTTGAGTTCCACGGAGCACTTCAATTCTGATTCGAAACTGCGAAACTCCGCACCGCGGAGTGCAGATTGACGACTAGCCAATTTTCACAGTCCGCCAGAGCCTGGAATTACTCGACTCGTCCGGTGTCGTCGTGCTCGCGTTGAACCGATAACGCGTCAGTGATTCTGAGAATTGCAGCTTGCCACGGAAGAAATCGTGAGCGAGTTCTTTGTTTTGTGGCTGTTGGACCGACAAGGTCGGCCCGGCCCGGGAGAGGAATTCCGCTTGCTTGATTTCCCTTGGAATTGCCAAATCAGGAACTCAACGAGTTAGCGCGACATTCCATGACCCAGAATTGCGAAGATACTGTGAAGTCAGAAGTACTGGCTGAAATGGTCATTATGGGGACCGGGACAAGTATCGGTGTTCCGGTCGTTGGTTGTCGGTGTTCAGTTTGCCTTTCAGACAATCCCCGAAATCGTCGCATGCGATCTGGTGTTCTGATCAGAACACCGCAGGGAGAAATGATTATCGATGCCGGGCCGGAACTGCGGTTGCAGTTGGTTCGAGAACGAGCGACCCTGATTCGAGCGGCCATCTTTACTCATAGTCATGCCGATCACATCATGGGCATTGACGACTTGAGGATCTTTGGCTTTCAGTTGGATGATTCTGTTCCGTTGTATTGTGAAGAAGTTGTCGAAGAACAAATTCGGCAGACTTTTTCCTATGCGTTTTCTGATCCGTCAACGCATGCGCATAAGTACGCGGCACCTCGGCTAAGGTTCGAACGAATCACTGAGGGGCAGAATTTTTCGTTGCTTGGTCTCGATATTCGTACGATCAGGCTGAAGCATGGAGAACTGCCGATCCTGGGGTTTCGCATTGGGAACGTGGCGTTTTGTACGGACGTTTCCACAATCCCGGCTGACAGTAGAGAGCAACTGAGAAATCTGGATGTGCTGGTGCTGAATACTCTGCGCCACAAGCCTCACCCAACGCATCTGCATCTCGATGCCGCTCTGAATCTTATTCGTCAGTTGCAGCCTCGCCAGGCTTACTTGACTCATATGTCCCACGAGCTGGACTACGACGAGCTGCTCAAAGAGCTGCCACCCAACGTCGCTCCAGCATACGATGGATTGCGCATAGCAATTACAAAATAGGTTCTTGCAGAGCAGAAGGAGTCCGTTGTAGAGATCTCGCTCCATGCGATGGATTGCAACAGCCCCCCGTGCATTTCAGCCTGGAAGCAGTACCAATGGCGGCAGCGTTGATTATCGTCGGCGATCGTGCATGTGATCATGGTCGTGCATGTGATCATGGTCGTGCATGTGATCATGGTCGTGCATGTGATCATGGTCGTGCATGTGATCATGGTCGTGCATGTG
>CAIXQV010000872.1 GCA_903921605.1 uncultured Planctomycetaceae bacterium
ATCTCATATCCCAGACCCGGACGATCCGGAACAACAGCGTGACCATTCTTCAGCAGAATAGGTTCCACAAGCATGTCGGTTTCAAACAACTGATGACAGTTCACAGCCGGCCAGATCGCCTGCTTGAGTACTCCTCCGAAGTGCAGCGAATGAGCGGCCGTCAATCCGCTGCCAACTAGTTGCAGCCACAACGGGAACCGAGTCTCCTCACAGAACCGTCCCGTTCGCATCAACTTCGTCGCACCACCTCCGGCAACAAAGCCGTCACAACATCGAGTCTGCGCGCAGGTTTCGGGGTCGGGAGTTCCATAATGAATCGCGACTTTCACATGAGTTGAATTCGTAATTTTGCGATTGCCGTCGACGTCTTCCTGAGGAATCGGGCCTTCATAAATATCAACCTGCGGATATTTGCCAAGTCGTTCCAGAATCGGAAGGCCCTGTTCCGCAGTTCGCAGAGTATCATTGAAGTCCATGTCGATCTTGAACTCAGGCGGCACAACCTTGCAGGCTTCGTCAACCTGATGAAACACATCGAACCACGGACGACCTTTGGTCTTGTAGGACATGTATCCCAGTCGCATCGCTTCTTTGCATTCGGAGACCATATCAGCGGCCGACGTATCAATATTCCACCACGACAACGGTGTTGTGTCATGGACCTTTTCACCGAGCAGCGAATGCACCGGAACTTCTGCGGCACGCCCAACGGCATCAAACAACGCCATTTGCAGACCTGCACCCAAGGTATCGTCCCACATGACATCGATCGCACTGCGGCCGATCACACGAGGAATCGCTTCATCCGGAGTTGCTCCCCAGGTGTAGTACAGCAGTGTCTCGCCGGTTCCCGTGACGCCGCATTTGAGCGTCACATCGCAGATCTCCGAATATCGCCAATGAGGAATCTCGCGATCCATATTGCGGCGCGGAGTTGGGCGAAACTCCAGCTTGACGGTCGTGCGTTTGATGTCCGTGATCTCAAAATACTTCTCAGCCGCCACCGCCCCCACTGCACGAAGGGTACTGCGGCTAAATCCAGAGAACGCCAATAACCCGGCCACACCAGCCGACTTTTTCAAAAACGCGCGTCGAGCAGAAACCATGATATGCTCCTGAGGGCAGAATGGAGAGCAAAAAAAGCGGGGAGTATTGAGGTGGGAAGAATCGCCGCCGGGGATCAATCACGTCGACGAATCTGTGAGACCAAGTATGACTTCCTCAGCCCGGAAAGAAAACCGACAACATATGGCACATGTCCGTCCCGCCTGCCGGAACAGGTCTTTCGCATCTCACTGCAACCCCTCAGCCTTTCTCAAAGTGTTCCTCACACCGGGTCAATGGAACAATCTTAATCTTCATCTTACTCTTAATCATAATCTCCATCGTCCCCATCTGTTCTCAACTCGCAACCGTCTGCCTTCATCCCTTAAACAGCAGCCTCATGGATGTTCTTCAAAAATCACTGAAGCTGCTGACAACGCTGCTGATCATCAAGATCATCGCAGCCGTATTACTCAGCTACCGCGACTACATGCCACCGAATTTTGATCAAGGCTTTCTGATCGATCGAGATCCCTATTTCTTTGGAAGCTATCGGTGGGCGTTTTACGTTCACGTGACGTCTGGACCACTGTCGCTCATTCTGGGACTGATACTGCTCAACAAGAGTGCTCGTCTGCGTTTTCCGAAATGGCATAGCTTTCTGGGACGCATTCAGACGGCCAATGTTCTGCTTTTGGTCGCACCCAGTGGGCTCTGGATGTCACGCTACGCGGAGTCTGGACTTGTGGCCGGTCTTGGCTTCGGCACGCTATCGATCGTGACCGCGTTGAGTATTGCATTCGGCTGGAGAGACGCTGTGCGGAGACGTTTTCAAGCTCATCAAATCTGGATGGAACGCTGTTTTGCTCTGCTCTGTTCGGCCGTCGTCCTCCGGTTCATTGGCGGAGCAGCGACTCTCGCCAACGTCGACTGGCCATGGATCTATCCGCTTTCGGCATGGATCAGTTGGCTGCTGCCGTTGGCGGGGTATGAACTCTATCGTGTCGTTCAACGCAACGGCGTTAGTACTCTGTCGAGTTGATCTCGTCGCGACCAGAGGCGGAGATCAGCGCACGCCGAATGTGGGAGTCTAAATCGACGGAAAGCGTTCGGACGGTTCCATCGACGAATCCGGCGTTCAGAACGCCGATGTGTGCTGATTTATCGCCCGAGCCGAAGTTGAGCAGGATGGTTTCATCGGCATCTTGCGGTGCCATCCAGTGGACTGCATGGCTGGAAGCAACCTCGACGACCAAAAGCGTCTGGCGATGAGGATACCTTGTTACTGATACGGGTCGCGGACGATCTCCGGTGAAACATCCGCCATTCGCGGCGTTTCCAAGATACGTCGTCAGGCCTCCAGAAAGCCTGGCAGACGGACAACGGAATACATCGACTTCCGTGCCGTATGCTTTGGCGTTTGCGGGATCGTTCCAGGGCTTCGACAAATCAATCGATTCATAGAGAGTCTGTTTGTCAAGACAGGGCAGAATCAAAGTTCGCCAACTATGCAGTCGATTGCCATCGGCATCCACAGTATAAGCTGGCGGAAAAGCGTTGTGTCTTTCGGCATAGCTTATCACCGCGAGGGTAATATTCTTGAGGTTGTTCATGCACGGGGTTCGGCCACGCGAACGAGGCGCCCATCGAATCGAAGGAAGAACCAGTGCGATAACCAACGCGACAATTCCCGTCACCGCCAGAACATTCAGCAGCGAGAGCGATTTGCCAGCTCTCGCGATCTTGAGGGCCTGTGGATTCTCCGGAGATTCGTAGGGGTTCTGAGTCATCACACTTTTTCCACGTCACGACGATTCCAACGCACTTGACCGACAGCTCAGCGGCCGACGAACCAGCGGACTCTCGTTCCCCACCGGGATAAACCCAGCGGCGTAACCTGTTCGACGGTTAGTAGTCGATCAACCTCAAGCCAGTGTGCCGAAGCCTCAAACGCAAAGTGATCAGAACTCTCCGACAACTTCTTTGCCATTTATTGAAATCACGGCTCGACGTGTCTCCGGAGCCATGGTCGCTGAAAGAAAGCGAGCACTTCCATCCGCAAAAGCCGCCTGAACTCCTCCAATATGGGCAAGCTTTTTGGCAGGGCTGATGTTCAGGACCATCTGCTCATCTGCGTCGTGCGGCGACATCCAGTGAACGGCCTGCTTCACCGGAACTTCGATCACCATGATCGTGTTGGATGTACCGTCGGTGATTTCTGAGATCGCTCTGGGCTTCGTCGGATGAAAACAGGCGTTCTCTCCGACAACAGCCAGATAGGTAGTAAAGTCTTGCCGCAGCTCAGAGCTTGGGCAACGAAAAGACTGCGGTGTCGTTTTGAACGCCTCGGCATTCACTGGGTGATCCCATGATTTCGACAGATCAATCTTTTTATACAACTCGTCTTGTTCCATCCAGGGCAGGATCAAAGTCCGCCAGCTATGCAGCCGCTGTCCGTTTTCATCGACGGTATAGGCTGGCGGAAACGCTGCGTAGACATCGTGGTAGTTGTGCAGAGCGAGAGCAATCATCTTAAGATTGTTCTTGCATTGCGTGCGGCGACCCGAGGTCGGTGCACTGCGGGTACTTGGATAGAGCAGTGCCACCAGCACTGCGACGATCCCGATTAACACCACAATATCAAGCAGCGAGAGCCGCTTCCGTTTCTTTGCGATCCCTGGCGCCCGAGTACTCTGCGGAGATTCATAAGGATTCTCCGACATCGAACAGCCTCCTCTTTCGAAGACACCACTCCGCAAATCATTACCGGAGAATCACGCAAGGACTTCGTTCACAACTCGGCCTGCGACATCCGTTAGTCGATAATCGCGACCGGAATGACGGAACGTCAGACGTTCGTGATCCAAACCCATCAAATGCAGAATCGTCGCGTGGAAGTCGTGCACGTGGACGACATCCTTAGCAACATCGATCCCATACTCGTCAGATTCGCCCCAGGTCATTCCGGGCTTCACTCCAGCTCCAGCCAGCCATGACGAAAATACCCAGTGATGATGTTCGCGGCCTGCAGCTCCGGCGGCCGAATTGAAGGGCGTGCGACCGAACTCCGTGGTCCAGACAACCAGAGTATCCTCCAGCATTCCTCGCTGCTTCAGATCCTTCAGCAACCCGGCAATCGGCTGATCAATATTCTTCGCCAGCGGAGCATGAGTCATCATGTCTCCGTGAGCATCCCAATTGCCGGACGAACCAACATCAATCAATTCGACAAACCGAACACCTCGTTCCGCCAATCGGCGAGCCACCAGGCACTGCCACGCGAAACCGTTTGTACTGCCACGCGGCAACCCGTACATCTCGAGCGTTGCATCGTCTTCTTTCGACAGGTCAAACACCTCCGGCATCTCGGCCTGCATGCCAAACGCGGTTTCAAACGACTTCATACGAGCCGTCAGCAGAGGATCATTCGGACGAGCCGCCAGATGTTTTTGATTCATCCGAGCCATCGCGGCCAGTTCCATCTCCTGCAGTCGGCTGCTGGGTGCACGTCGCTGAATATTGGCGACCGGTTCTGCTCCCGGCAAAACCAGAGTCCCCTGATGCGCGCCGGGAAGAAAATCGCTGCCCCAGACCTGACCGCCGGCGTACGGTGAATGCGGTGCAATGACGACGAACGATGGCAGGTTGCGATTGACCGTGCCCAGCCCATAGCTAAGCCATGATCCTATGCTGGGACGAGCAAACGTAAACGATCCGGTATGAATCCCCAGCGTCGCTTCGTAGTGATTGGTGTGGTCCGATTTCATCGATCGAATCACACACAGATCGTCGACACATTCGGCCATATGAGGAAACAAGTCGCTGACTTCGATGCCGCTCTGTCCGCGTGGTTTGAATTCCCACTGAGGCCGCTTGAGGAACATGTTGAAGTCCCCTTTGCGTCCCTGAAACTCATTGACTGGAATCGTCTTCCCGGCATCCGCGAACAGCTTCGGCTTCGGATCCCACGAGTCGATGTGTGAAACTCCGCCGCTCATGTAGAGGAAGATGACTCGCTTGGCCTTCGCAGGAAAATGAGACGGCTTCGGAGCGAGCGGGTCGCTTGCATTACCCGTCGCTTCATCCGCCAGCAATTGCGAAACAAGCCCCGGAAACAACATCGACCCGCCAACCATGGAACGCAGAACACCACGGCGAGATTGTTCGGGATTCGCGGGAGTTGTCATGGGATAGGGCTCCGGGAAAGTGTTCAGTTTCGAGTGTTAGTTTTCAGTGAATCGCACACGCGCCACCGGGGCAGGCCCGGTGGCGGATTTTTTGAGGTCATCACTCTCCGAAAACCTCGTCCCCTACTTTACAACAAAATTCACCATTCGCCCCGGCACTGCGACGACCTTCACAACAGTCTTACCTTCCAGATTCTTCTGGACCTGTTCATCCGCACGAGCGGCCGCTTCGAGGGCGGCTGCGTCGCTGTTCGCTGGAACCACGATCTTGGATCGCAGCTTGCCGTTGAACTGAACAGGGACCTCCACAGAATCCTCAACCAACAACGCGGGGTCGTATGTTGGCCACGGTTCGTAGGCCAGCGTATTCGGATGACCGAGCACATTCCAGAGTTCTTCGGCAATATGCGGCGCAAACGGGCTCAGCAGCTGCACGAACTGAGACAAGACCACCTTTGGACGAGCTTCCTGGCTCGACATAAAGTTGGAGAATTCCATCATGCGACTAATCGCCGTGTTGAATGACAAACGATCGATGTCATCGGTCACAGTTTTAATCGTCTTGTGGAGAACTCGCAGCTGTTCGTCCGTTGGAGTAGCATCGACAACCGCATCCGCCAGCTTCACCGTCTCCGCACGTTCGTCGACGATCATTCGCCAGACGCGACCGAGGAATCGATAGACGCCTTCGACACCGCTCATCTGCCACGGCTTGGTTTGTTCCAACGGTCCCATGAACATTTCATAGAGTCGCAGAGAATCGGCACCGTAGTCCTTCACGACTTCATCCGGGTTGATAACGTTGCCGCGAGACTTGGACATCTTCTCGGCTTTGCCATTTTCATCCGGCTCACCAAGAATCATCCCCTGATTCACCAGCTTCTGAAACGGTTCAGGAGTGCTCACGTGGCCACGATCGAACAGCACCTTGTGCCAGAAGCGTGAGTACAACAGATGCAGCACCGCGTGTTC